>DLUN01000134.1:0-7794 GCA_003444615.1 Syntrophomonas sp. | reverse complement strand
GCCAGAAAAAGAGCCAGCTGAATGGGGCTGGTGTCCTGGAATTCATCCACCGTAACTAATTTAATACGCTCACCCATCGAATCCGTAAAGGCGGTATTATACCGGCACAGATCCAGTACCTTGGTTTCCTGATCTGTGAAGTCCATCAAGGCGTGTTCCCGCTTAAAAGCTTCATACCCCTCCAAAGCGCCAATTGCGCATTCAAAGACTCCTTCTATAATTTGCCGGACATCTTCTTGCAACTGCGGATGGCACAATATTCGATCAGCTACAGCTGATACTGGTTCTACAATTTCCCTCTCGCCTTTGGCCGGATCCAATTTGGCAAGAAGGACCCAATCACTCCAGGTATAGTCTTTCCTGTCAAATCGTCCTTTGATGTTCTTAATGTCTTTCAGGACATCCCGGGACTTTTTGGTAGTAATGTCGATACTTTCGAGATGGTTTACAGCCAGGGTAATAGCCTCCAGCAATTCTTCATCGAGATTATTGGCAGCCGGAGGGTCAAAAAGCGCCTGTATTGATTCCCAGGAGTGGGCGGCACATTCTCTCAAAGTACCGGGAAGGATGAGGTTGCTCCTGGCAAGGTCAGCGATTTTCTTAACATGGTCACGCCAATCATCATTCTTACTGAATCCGGCACCCCGCCCATCCAGTTCAAGACGTCGTGCGGCGGCTTCCATGCTGCCGGCATACTGTTCTATGGCACTGTCTATGGCGATATTGAATATCTGCTCGCTGTCATTTTCCGGCATTACCTCGATGGCAGGCGACATGCCGGCATCCAATGCATATTCGGTAAGCAATCGGGCACAGATGCTGTTGACGGTTCCAATAAAACCGTCATATATGCGCCCGGCCTCTTCGACCTGCTTATTTTTCAGGAGTTCTACTCGAATACGCTCCCGCAGTTCATCGGCTGCTTTATTGGTAAAGGTAGTCGCCATTAGCTCTTCAGGCTCGATCCCGCTTTTTAACGCCTCCGCAATACGTTGGGTCAGACTAAAGGTCTTGCCCGAACCGGCACTGGCATTGATTAGCTCAATATTTTTCATTTACTACCTCCTGACCAACCGCACAACCTGCCAAAATCACAATACTCGCATAAGGGATTCAGGTAAAGCATCCCCTTTTCCAGGTACTGTTCCTGGCGTTGTGCTCGTATCTTATCAAAGCTCTCCCCACTTTGCATGTGCGTCCACAATTCTTCGATTCCATGGGCTTTTAACGAACCTTGCTCGAGATCGTTCCAGACTTCATCCAGGGTGGCAACCGCCATGTCCCAAGTCTCTTCCAGGCTTCTTGCCGGTATCACCGCATTACTGCCCAACAATGGGCTGTCACTGATAAACTGACCTTGCGCCAGCATAAAGTATCCGGCATGAACATCTGGGGCTGCCTCAGCATTTTTTAGCATCCAGGCATAGGTGGCCAGCTGCAGGGCACTGCCATCTTCAACCTCCTGCCGCATGTATTTGGCTGAAATGGACCATTTCATATCCAGCACAAAGGCCTGCCCCCCATGGTCCCGTAAAAGCAAATCCGCATAGCCGGTCAAGGAAATACCATTGATCTCACCCTCTAATGGAG
This sequence comes from Syntrophomonas sp., assembly GCA_003444615.1. Classification (GTDB taxonomy): domain Bacteria; phylum Bacillota; class Syntrophomonadia; order Syntrophomonadales; family Syntrophomonadaceae; genus DTU018. Next base: position 6,204 of record DLUN01000134.1, on the reverse strand, counting down.
CTTCGGTGGCTTCTACGGTCAGGCCATACCGGTTTATGGCTTCCACCAGAGTATATATGGCCCGGATGATTTCCTCTCTGTAACGGTGCTTCTCCACCATTCTTCCTTCCAGCAACAGTTCTGACGCCATGGAAGGCAGCAATTGGTCATACAGGTTCCCGGCCCCTTTTGCGGCTGCCTCAGGCTGCCACTGCTTCTGGACAGCGTATAACTCTTCTACAATCCTATGGCAAAGGGTTCCCAGCATCTGATTGCCGCTGGGGATGGCTTGGCTTTGTGGCAGACTCAATCCGGCATAATACTGTAAAGCCCATTTCATAGGGCAGGCAATTAAGGCGCTAATCTGACTATATGACAACTTGGCCTTCGGCTTTATGACCTTTTCGGGAACACGGTAAGCAGGAATCAATTCTACCGGTTTTGCCCCATCCACTTTCTTAAGGGTATGATTGCGCCCGGCAAAGGCCCAATTCTCCTGATTGTCAAATTCCTTACATTTCCTGACTACCATCTTACGGGCCTCTTCACCTGTATACTCTTTCCCTGTCTGGGTCACAGCCTGGCAAATGGTATCCCAATAAGGATGATGACTGACGGCCTCCCCGTCCATGCGGGCAATATATATGGCAATGAATCTTTCCTTAGCATTTAGAAAGGCCTGCTGCCAGGCTTTGGCCTCCCGGTGGCGGAAACACCTGGCCTCCTCGATAAATACGCCCGCTGCCTGCAGCTCGCTCCGTTCTGGCTGGCTCCAATAGGTAGAAGAACTAGTCATCGGGTCTTGAAACCCCCACCATATAATCTCCCGGCACGGCTCGATAACCTGACCCGGATGATCCACCACATGCCAGGAGGCGGACTCTTCATAAATATCCAGGTTCTGGCTTCCGGCCCCGATCACCGTGTCCAGCATTCTTTCCAGAGTGACCCGGGGTATCTTGCCTTTACCTAAGGCGATCTTTTGCATCTCCCGGGCCTGGCTAACGATCTCAATCAACATTGGATCTTTGTCGAGCCCCTTACCCAGCCAGTTAATCACCTTCTGACAGCGGTCGCGCAGCACACCTTCGGGAATCCCCTCTCCCGGGTCGAACCTTTCCTCCACCAGTATCCCTTGTAGTTGCTGCACATATTGGCGGGCTTTTTCGGCGCTCTGCGTATCACCGTGTTTTGCCAGTCTTTCCCGGTAAGAAGTTTCGATCTCATCAAGGGCCATCTCCCAGGCTCTGCCGCCTACACCTGGTTCTTCAGCAATAGCTCTCAGGAGACTATGGCAAACGAACCACGGGAAAGGAGTTTTGGTCAAAGACAGCATTTCCACCAATAGACGAATGTCCACCGGTTTCCAGGCATTAGCCAGCATCAGGGGCAAAATCTGTTGTACCTGGCGCCAGCGGGAAATCTCGGCCCGGCCTAAGCAAGGCAATCCACGTCGTTTTAAGGCTTGATCCAGGATACTGGTATCGCTGCCGCAGATAATGGTTACCTGCTCATTAAAATCCGGGGCAGCTGCCAGCCATAAAGCCAGATGCTCAGCTGCCTGCCATTCATTATCAGCTTCCAGGAGAACCAGCGAATCATCCTTTAGCGGCACCAAACCATGCCCTGCATTTCCCAGTAAGATGTTCTGAACCGCAGCCAAATTACTGGTGTGTTTACTGCCGGTTGGCTGGGGCAGTTGTCCTATCCGGACACCCTGTTCCTGTAAAAGCCCCATCAAATAACCCCAGACCGGCGGCAGCAATTTCCAGGGTTCAACTAAATTGATACTGGCAATTCCAACTTTATTACCCTTTTCTAATTGTTTGATGACCTTGCGCAGTCTTTCCGGACGACCTGGAGAGAGAGGCAGATCGAGGTTTTCCAGTTCTGTGAGCGCCTGCAGGCGCAAAGAGCTCACTGTATTCATGTCCCCTTGCCAGCCCGCTTCAACCAGTTCATCGCGCCACATCAGCATCTGCCGGGCTGTTGACCAGGGATCATCTGCAAATGAGTTGTGAAACCAGGCGGTATCACAGTCAATATGTTCCATACGTCTCATGTATTCATCAATACGATGAACGGGATGTACAGGCAAGCCGGAAAGGCCCAGGCGAGTCTCAAGAATTGATAATAATCCCCAAGGTCCGGTCCGCACCTCACCAATGGATGCGAGCTGGTTACTCCAGGGCACACCGTCCAGATACATGCCAAATATTATCCTCATATAAAGTCCCACTCCCCACTCTTTAAAGGCTCGTCCCCGTGAACCCCCACCTCATCACCCCACCAAATATCCAGACTCTAGTCCCTTTTGATAACAGAGGTAGGTGGCTGTGGCATCATAACGTGCATCATGAGCACGCAAGCCTTTGCTGCCAAACAATTTTTCTGCTGTTTGCTTAATTATGTATTCCGGTATCCCCAGGAATTCTATCAGTTCTGTCAGCTTGGGAAACTTGGACCCTGGTAACCGGCAGATAGAAGTAAAATGGCGCATGGTGCAAAAATAGTTAGCACAGGTGAATTGACTATTGCAGCGTGCAAACTCGGCCGCCATGAAACGGTAATCAAAGGCATAATTATGGGCTACCACCCGATCAGCACGGCTAAAATCACCAGCAATTTCTGGATGATAATACCTGAAGTCCTTACCTCCCGACAGCTTTTGCAGATCAATTACGCTGTAGCCATGGACCCGTTGGGCTGCTGGCTCTATGTAATCCACCTTAAAAAAGAAATTTTTGCCCTCTATTTTTTTATCCTGAGCAACTATGTAAGACAACTGACAAATCTGACCTGGCTTTAAACCCGTGGTTTCCGTATCAAAGATTATCAGGTTCACCGCGTTCTCCTCTCTTTAACATTGTCCTAAGGTCTTAATTGATCTTATATCCATACCCGCATGATGAAAAACATACAGCAGGTAACGGCCCCGGGAAGCTCCCACATAAACATCTGTACCCGTGCAGGCCAGGGTACCTTCCCGAATATCTACCAAAAACACAATATCTGCCTCTAATCCTTTAAATGACCTGATGGTGCTGAACCGTATTACACCACGGTCCTCTACGCCTCCCAGGGGCCATTCTTTTATATGATCCATACCAGCCAAGCAGCTTTTTTCCTTAATATTCGGAGAAAGGATTACTATGCGGCTGAGTTTCACTCCCTGACTGACCAGGCGTCCAATTTCCTTCTCGATCGATTTCCTTTCTTCTTCCATAGTAGTCCAAGTAAACACGCTTACCGGCATGCCTCCTTTTAGAAAGGCAATGGTTTCCGGACCACCCGCTACTTGAACCAGCCAATCGTTGATAACCTCCGTATTGCGCAGGTTGCGAGTAAGCTTATGTTTAGAAAATGGATAATGCTTTAGACTATCCAAGGTTTCCTGGTAGAGTTTCTGTCCCGGATCGGCAAACACATAGAAACAACCATTCTCTTTGAGCATGGTTTCCAGGCAGGTAAACCAATCCTCCCGGAAGTCTTGTCCTTCATCAACTATAATGGCATCGTACTTCTCCGCTTCGGGTAATTCACTAAAATAATCAAAGCCCAGAGCAGGCAGTTCATTATTATAGAAATCGCTCAGCAAGGCTGGATCATCGGGGACAACAATTTTCCCGTCACTGGTCACTACGTTATCTAGCAGGTAATCATGAAAATTTTGCACATCTATGCCATGGGGTAGTTGGCTATGACAATAATGGGCCAAATTCCGGTTAAAACAAGTGAGAAACACTTTCTGGCCTTTATTATGAAGTAAGCGGGCCTTTTCCATGGCAATAAAGGTTTTGCCGGTACCTGCGGCTCCAAAGAAAATCTTGCGATTATCCAGTTCGGTCTCTTCCAGAATACGGTCCTGCTCTTCTGTCAATACCCGCTGGGCACGCTCATTAAACATATCCATCCGCTCTTCTAGGCGGGCAAAGACCATAAAACTGGGACCTAATACCTTGTCGATTAAAAATTGGGCTGCTTCGGGGTTAGCTCTATCCGTGCCTGTTGTAAAAATCTTTTTAATCCTGGTCTCCAGGTTTTCCAAGTCCCCAAACAAAAATATACTGTCCTGATGCAGGTCCATGGGCAGGTCACCGATAAGCTTGCTGCATTCCGGAAATGCCACGGCATATCTTATTTGCAGGGGGAAACTATTAGTTTTGGCTTTTTCTTTATAGGCGTCGAGAATGGCAAACATGGCCTGCTGCGCTTGCTGCAGCGGGTCTTTTCTAATAGGTATATAGTCCCGGTCCTTGTGCTCCCACCAGCAGCCATCACGATACATTATTTCTCCCTGTTTTACTTCCACAACGAGATACCCCAAGGCCGGGTGTACAATTACAAAATCAGCCTCTTTGATCAAATCAGGATGATCATCATCTCCAGGTAACACGTATTTACAAGAATAGAAAACCGTATAGTCAGCTGGAAGCTCAGCTGCCGCTTGATAAAATAACCGTTCCCCATTGTTTTCTATGGAAACTGGGTCAAGATTGGGAATAACTCTAGCCTGCACCTGCTCCCCCTCCCCACTTCGAATGTCATATCCTGTACCATGTTTACAACAATTTGGTATATATGTCTATTATTCTGGTTTTATTCGGTTATGTCCTTCTAGGAGTTAAGTTAAGATGGGCAAGCTCCGCCATCAGCAGGCAAGTAAGTTTTTCCTCAACAGGTGACTAATTGAGATTATTGCAGCGGAGTTTTCAAATCACCAAATTCCGGTTTTCTTGAAGCCATATGACAATCTCTTGTCATAACGCCAATCTATTATTAATACCAAGAGCTGAAAAGATTGAATTCAGCAGTAAGATAAAGTCGCCAAAACAAGCTTAATGTGTGACATACCGGTGCTGCGACTACTTGGACATCTACGTTAGGAGGATTAAATGAAAAGCAAGCAACCATGTACCATCTACAATTGTGAGTGGGACGAGTATTATGATGGGATAATAATTGATGATACTGTTTATGTACTTGATAAAGAGGGGAATATTCTGCCCACCGAACAACTACGCTGGGAAGCCTGGTACAATATAATACCCTTGATGCAATTCTATACTAGTAGTTATGATCGGGAAAAGAATGATCAGGGGCGAAATAAAAGAGCCTCGTCCCAATGGGGATTCTTTCACCTGGATACCAGAAAAATCATAGTACCACCCGCTTTTGACTATGTATTTCCTTTCTACAGTGATTGTGCGAAAGTTGTTAAAAACGGTAAATACGGCTTTGTTGCTTGTGACGGCAGGCTGGTTGTAGATACGGTCTGGGACGAAACCTGTCATTTTTATGACGCAGCTTTGTGCCCAGTAAGGAAAGATAGTAAATGGGGATTGATAGATAAAACCGGTAAAGAAGTCTTTGTCCCTCAATTTGATCAAGTAGATGAATTTAAGGCTATCTTGAATGGGGAGGAAGGACTCCATTTCACTTATGCAGCTCTGGTTATGAAGGATGGTAAATATGGATTCATTGATGATAAAGGAAATTATATTCTTCCACCTAAATTTGATGACGCCAGGGGCTTTTCGATTGAAGGATACGCTCCGGTAAAGGGAAATGGCAAATGGGGATTTCTTGATCACACTGGAGCTATAGTAGTGCCTTTGCAGTTTGACGCAGTGGGAGAATACGGCATGTTTTATATGCCCGGGCGTTCTTGGGGAAAAGGCTGTGTTGAATTTTTCACTGTTATGCTGGATGGACGTTGGGGAATTATGGACAGTGACTCTAATGTCATTATGCCCGATGGCAATGTTAGCTATATCATTTACAAAGGAATGAAACTGTATATCAAAAACGGCCGCGTAACCAGTAAGCTTGCGGTTGAATAGATAAGCACAACAGCGAGTAGAGGAGCATTTGGCGACGAGTTTAATATAGAAACAATGCGAGCTTTAATACCAATAATTCGCATTGAGCCCATTAATCCAATTCAGTTTCACTATCAAAACACCTCCAACACCGGAGGGGCCTTATTTTTCTGCTGGAGCCGTTGGCCGGATTGCTGCTATTGCTTATTTAATCAGGCAGTATTAATCAAACCACATTTATATGTGGTTATAAAGGCTAAACGGGAGCTAATGGCAAGAAACCCCGGAAACAAAATCCGGGGATTACTTATTTTCTGGAGCCGATGGCCGGATTTGAACCGGCGACCTGCTGATTACGAATCAGCTGCTCTACCACTGAGCCACATCGGCTTATTGAGTTTGG
>DLUN01000068.1 GCA_003444615.1 Syntrophomonas sp. | reverse complement strand
AGATGTGTATAAGAGACAGGCTTAGCGCCTCTTTTTTGATTGGTATTTACTAATCACACTACGTTCTAGCTTTTACAATAACCATTTTTAGCCACTATATGACTGCGAACAAACTCTACACTACTTTTTCATCAAGCTCCGGGAACAATGACCCTTGGCGGTCATCTTTATTACCTTTTGCCTCATTATCTATATTAAGCAGATATCGTTTTGGCTGCGAATGCTTCTCTAATCTACCAATATCCACCGCATGTTGTAGCCAGGCTTCCATTTGTATATCCTTAACGTTGAATTGCTCTGCTAGAGTGTGGCTCTCTCTCTCATTATTTGCTTCAAAAGCACGTTGAATATACGGCCATACGATTTCAAACAAATCATGTACCTCGGAAAGTTCGTTCGCCTTATCGGTAGCAGCAGCTTCATGCATATTCTGCATTTTATTTCCGTTATTGAAGGATTCGTTATTGCTAACTGTGGAACGCTTTATCTCTCGCACTCTGTCATTAAATATTTTGATCAAACTATGTTCTTCATTGAAACTACCTGGGGGTAATCCATATGCACCTTTATTGATCAACGCATGATTTCCATGGGGAGCATCTTCCGAGTCACGTACAAAAAGAGGCACCCAAGAATTCTTCATATTTTCGACAGCACCAGTCCATGTTCCACCCTTCCCTTCAGTAGCTGATACCACTACTGCAAATCTGGAGAGGGCATAGATGTACTTATTCCTACCCATGGCTGCCCCAGTACTAAACCGTGCATCGGGATGATAAGGGGACACTAAAAGTAACTGATGGTTGAGTACGGCATCGCGGTTGGCCTTTTTACGAACAGCCGCAGTAAGACCATTGGATAATATAGAGATTACTCTGCCACCTGCTTCAATTGCCGCTTTCTGAGCGATGGAATCGACACCGCGCGCACCACCGGATATTACCCCCAAGCCATCTCTTACACAGGCTCTGGCAAGTTTTTCAGTGTAAATAATACCTGCCTCATCCACTTCCCGTGACCCCACAATGCCCACCGCCTGATAATCAAACAAGCGGATATCTCCAGCTCCATATATAATAACAGGAGCTTTATCTATTAAGAGCTTCTTCAACCGTTCCGGATATAACGGCTCAGAACGAGTCAAGGCCCAAATCCCCATATCCTCAAGCCGCTTCAGCTCAATTGCCAAGCTGCCCCGCCGGGTAAGAAGCTTATCCAGTCGTTCCACCTGGCTTTTATCTAAATCTAACTCTCTTTGCCATTCACTGTTATCAACTTGAAAAAATGCTTCCGGTCGTTTCAACGAGCTGTCAGCAATTTTCCTGGCTAGTGAATTCCACTCCGTTAAGGTTAGTGGTTTATATTCAGATTCCATCCCCTTGGGAATAGCCAGATTCGAACAAACCAAAAGTATAACCTGACTGTCGGCAGAAATATTAATCTTCGTCAATCGCTATCACCTCCCGACCAAGTAGCAGCTAAGGCCAGAGGAAAAACCGGTCCACTTCCTGCTTCCTGTAAAAGGGCTCCACATACTGTCAAAGTCCACTTCGAATCAACCATATCATCTATCAATAATACCGGCCCCTCTGGACAATATCCAACTACTGAAAAAGCCTCCAGAGCGTTCCTGGCCTGTTGGCTACTATTCTCCATCGTTTTTTGCTCCGCCGTATCTTTTGTTTTAGCCAATACCTGATAATAAGGGAGGCCTAGTTTTGCAGCAACTCTCTTGGCAAAGTCAGGAACCAATTCAGGATGCCTTAGAGAGGGAATCGCTGTTATCCATTCAAGCTCAGGTTTAGGCTCCCAATTATTATTTATTAATTCTACCACGGCTTCTACCAGTTCATCATTAAACACACCAACTTCATACTTTCCTTTTTTTACAAGAGTTCCCCAACCTGCATCACCATAGCGACATAAAGCCCTGCCTTCCTGATTCATTAGGTTTGCTGTTATTTTTCCCTTGAAATGACCGACCCCATAAGCCGGCCACTGCTTTCGAGGTTGAATAGGTAAATAACACCTGCGTAAAAAACGAACTGCATTTTCTACCAATTTGTGATTCGCTTCTGCTAGGAAAAATGGCCCCTGACAATTTGCACATTTTCCGCACTCCCGAGCATAAGGATCGTCCAACTGTTCGGCTACAACGCGCATATAACACTCATCAGTCAAAACAAACTCCCGCATTTTTTGCAGTTCTTCATATCGTTGTGCTGTAACCCGATTCATTCTGTCATCATCTGGTTTCCAGGGATTTGCACTTCGATAGTATTTACTGCCATTCTTGAATATTGCCCCTTCTATTTCCATTAGTTTAAGAGATTTTTCTACTCTGCTTTTTGATTTATTAATTGATGGCAAAATAGAAGGAATACTTAGCCCATCATCAGCTTCTTCTATCAAATTTAACACTTGTAGCATTTCCTTTGGATTTGGAAAGGCTTGTTGAATAAAATAATCCTGAATTTCATCATCCTCGCCACCGCTTAAAAGAATGGCATAAGCATTGCTAAGTTCACGACCAGCGCGACCAATTTGCTGGTAATAAGAAACCAGAGATCCAGGACGCTGATAGTGAACTACGAACCCTAAATCCGGTTTGTCAAAACCCATACCCAAAGCAACTGTAGCCACAAGTGCCTTTACCTCATTATTGATTAACCACTGTTCTCTCTCTATTCTTTCCTTATCATCTAATTGGGCATGATATTCATGAACATCAAGATCTTGTGATTGCAGCCAGCGTGCTACTCTGTTGCAATCAGCAACAGTTAAACAATATATTATTCCTGTTCCCGGCAAGTGGTGAATATTTTCAGCTAACCAGGCCAGCCGTTCTGCTTGATCTTTTAATACTATAGTCTGTATTCTTAACGATTGCCTGGTTAACGGGCCACGCAGTATTTTGATATCATCGCCTAATTGTTCCCGGATATCATTTACTACCCGGTCATTCGCTGTAGCGGTAGTCGCCAGTACAGGTATACCAGACGGCAAATTTTCAATGATACCAACTATTCTTCGGTAATCGGGACGAAAATCATGACCCCAATCGGATATGCAGTGCGCCTCATCAACAACCAACATACCAATATTCCCTGGGATACTGGCTAAAAATTCATTAAACTCCTGGGAGGCCAACCTTTCTGGAGAGACCAATAGAATATCGCACTTATTGCTCCGCAGGTCAGCCTTAACTACTTCCCATTCTTCCGGATTATTACTGTTAATAGTTCCTGCTCGTACTCCTATCCGCTCGGCCATCTCTATCTGGTTTCTCATCAATGATAAGAGTGGGCTGATAAGCAAGGTAATCCCATGGCCCTCTTCTCTAAGCAATTTGGTAGCGATAAAATATACAATACTCTTGCCCCACCCTGTACGCTGAACTATCAGGGCACGGTTCTTTTTCACTGCTACCGTTTTAATCGCTTCCCATTGTCCATCTCTGAAGGTTGTATCCGCACCTAACATCGTTTTTAATAATTTCTCAGCCCGCTCTCTCACTATTCCTCCCCCCTACTCAGTTAGCTTAAAACAACTAGCCACTCAAAATCCCCAAAATCATTGGTACTCCCTAATTGTTACTCCTAATTTTTCTGAGGCCCAAAAGGCTACAGATGTTTTATTTCCAATCCGCCCACATGCTTTTGCATGTATTCGGCTACTAATCTACGATGGCAGTGAACTGCTTTACCTTCTGCACATAACAGGCAAATCACCTCAGGTTGTTTAGCCAAATCGAAGTTTTCTAGTGGTTTTCGTTCTTCCAAAAGCCTGTTGAATAATACCTGGAATTCATCCCAAGGTATTTTTTTATTCTTGTACTCTTTAAATAAAGTTTCAGTAGGAGCAAATTCTGGCCGGTGTTCATATCCAATTCCAACCAGCTCTAATATGTATTCTAAATCCTCCTTTTTGGCATAGCCGGCCAGTTGGGAGGTATTATTCAGGCGAACATCAATTACCTTTTCAACTCCAGCATCACGGAGCTTGGCAATAAATTCTCTCAGGCTCTTTTTTGAAAAACCAATTGTACAAACGACCATGGTAATGTCTCCTCTCCAATAGCTAAAATAACGCCGGTTGAACTATTCATCTTTTCCAGCAGGCTAGCCGATAATTTGCCATTATTATACACCTTTTGTGTTGATCACTGGTTATAAATGACCTATATAAAAATGCGGAAGCTTAAGCTTCCGCTACTGCTGTAATCCTCGTTTGAAATTGCCACGCACCTTCGGGGCTCGCAATTGTCACCTGTAGAAAAGGCCACGATGAATGAAAACATTGCTGGTCGGCTTAAGCAGGAGTATTAGCCGGGCGAGCGACGTACGAACGAGCCGTTGCAACACACGGCGAAACTGAGGGCTGCGAAGCGGAGCGAGAAACAGGATGTTTCGAGCAGCGAGGACTGAGCGCAGGATGCCGAATTCCGAGCGGTCCGCTTTGCACCGAAGTAAGCCGATGTGTTGCAG
>DLUN01000104.1:8253-8414 GCA_003444615.1 Syntrophomonas sp. | reverse complement strand
TGCGGGGGAGTTACCGAGCTGATCAAAGCCGGCTTTGAAACCCTGGTAGAAGCTGGTTATCAACCGGAGATTGCTTACTTTGAATGTTTGCATGAAATGAAACTTATCGTGGACCTCATGTATGAGGGCGGTATGAGTTATATGCGTTATTCCATCAGTGA
>DLUN01000104.1:2863-7967 GCA_003444615.1 Syntrophomonas sp. | reverse complement strand
CGCTTTGCCAAGAACTGGTTACTGGAAAACCAGGTGGGTCGTCCCCAGTTTAACGCTCTGCGCCGCCAGAATAGAGAACACTTGATCGAAGAAGTAGGGGCAGAACTGAGAAGTATGATGCCCTGGCTGAAAAAAGATAAATAAAGAGGGCTTTGAGGAGAGAGGGTTAGACTAAGATTATTCCTTAACCCGGGCCATCAATGGGAGGTTTATAAGTAGTGAGCGGCAATCGAATCTACTTGTTTGATACTACCTTAAGAGACGGTGAACAGTCGCCGGGAGTCAGCTTAAATGTGGAAGAAAAATTGGAAATTGCTCACCAGTTAGCCCGTCTGGGAGTTGATGTAATTGAAGCTGGCTTTCCTATTGCCTCGCCAGGTGATTTTGCAGCTGTTGAGGCTATAGCTCGTCAGGTGCGGGGGCCTATCATAGCAGGGTTGTGTCGGGCTACCCGTCAGGACATCGACCGTACCTGGGAAGCGATTCGTGAGGCAGAAAGCCCACGGATACATACTTTCCTGGCTACTTCCGATATTCATTTGCAGTACAAACTGCAGAAGTCTCGGGAAGAGGTTTTGTCTCAAGCGGTTGAGGCGGTAAAATATGCCAAAAAATACTGCAGTGATGTAGAGTTCTCAGCCGAAGATGCTTCCCGCAGTGATGTAGACTTCCTAGCCCAGGTAATAGAAAAAGTAATCGATGCCGGAGCTACAGTGGTGAATCTGCCCGATACAGTCGGTTATGCAGTGCCAGAGGAGTTCGGTAGGTTTATTCGCACCATGTACGAGAAGGTTCCTAATATAGATAAGGCCATCTTAAGCGTGCACTGTCATGATGATCTGGGTATGGCCGTGGCTAACTCTCTGGCTGGCATCATTAATGGCGCCCGCCAGGTAGAGTGTGCTGTCAATGGGATTGGAGAAAGAGCCGGCAACGCTGCTTTGGAAGAGATCATAATGGCCTTATATACTCGCCGGGCTTTTTACGAAAAGGAGATTAATATAAACTACGGAGAGTTATTCAGAACCAGCCGGTTGGTGAGCAGTTTAACCGGAATGCGGGTGCAGCCCAACAAGGCCATTGTGGGTAAAAATGCCTTTGCCCATGAATCAGGAATTCATCAGGATGGGGTACTAAAAGAACGCAGCACTTATGAAATTATGAGCCCGGAATTAATTGGCCTGTCCCGGGGCAGTTTGGTATTGGGCAAACATTCCGGACGGCATGCTTTCAAAGAGCACATGATTGAGCTGGGCTACCAATTGAATGAAGATGAACTGGATCTGGCTTTTAGGGCTTTTAAGGAGATTGCTGATAAAAAGAAAGAAGTTACTAACGACGATTTGGTGGCTCTGGTCATGGATAAAGTCTGGTCTATTCCAGAACGGTTTAAGCTGACCTACCTGCATGTTTCCAGCGGTACCAATATTGTGCCTACCGCTACGGTCAAATTGGCCATTGATGATATGACTTTTGAAGCCGCTGCCACCGGTGATGGGCCAGTGGATGCAGCCTGCCGGGCTGTTGATAAGATTACCGACATCTATGGCAGAATGCTTGATTACAAGCTGAACGCCGTCAGCAGTGGTAAGGATGCCCTGGGAGAAGTGGTGTCCCATATCGAGATAAACGGCAAACTATATGGTGGACGGGGACTGAGCACGGATATCATAGAAGCCAGCGTAAAATCCTATATTAATGCCATAAATAAGTTCTACTATGAAAAACAGCAACATGCAGGACCAGCCTAGTCTGACCACTTAAATTGAAGAGAGGAGTTATAGCCACATGGGTATGACCATAAGCCAAAAAATACTGGCCTATCATGCTGGTAAAAAACATGTTGAACCGGGGGAACTGATAAACTGCCGGGTGGATGTCATATTGGGCAACGATGTTACCTCTCCAGTAGCTATCAGCGAGTTTGCCCGTTTGGGATTAGATAAGGTTCATGATCCAGACAGTATAGTTTTGGTTCCTGATCATTTTACTCCCAACAAGGATATCAAATCAGCTGAGCAGGCCAAGATAGTGCGGGACTTTGCCCGTCGTTTCGGTATAAAGTACTATTTCGATGTAGGGCAAATGGGCATAGAACACTGCCTGCTGCCGGAACAAGGCTTGGTTCTGCCCGGAGACCTTATCATTGGGGCCGATTCCCATACCTGTACCTACGGGGCTTTGGGAGCATTTGCTACCGGGGTTGGTTCCACCGATATGGCTGCAGCGATGGCTACTGGTGAAGCCTGGTTTAAAGTTCCCGACAGTATCAAATTTATCTACTACGGTACTCTTCCCCAATGGGTTGGGGGCAAAGATTTAATACTGCATACCATCGGAGATATTGGTGTAGATGGTGCTCGCTATATGTCTATGGAGTTCACCGGCGAGGTTATAGACAACCTATCTATAGATAATCGTTTTACCATGGCCAATATGGCTATTGAAGCCGGTGGCAAAAACGGAATTATTGCTCCCGATGATATAACCCTGGCCTATGTGCAGTCACGAGCTCAAAGACCTTACCAAATATATAAATCAGATGAAGATGCTGAATATGCTGAGATTCGTGAATATGACGTCAGTAAACTGGAACCGGTGGTGGCATTCCCCCATCTGCCGGAGAATACCCGCCCAGTAAGCGAGGCGGCTGACATCCAAATCGATCAAGTGGTCATTGGTTCCTGCACCAATGGACGCATAGAGGATTTGCAGGTGGCGGCTACTATATTAAAAGGGAAGAAAGTTCATCCTGAATTAAGAGTAATAATACTACCGGGCACCCAGCAAATTTACCTGGAAGCCCTGCGCAAGGGTTTCATTGAGACCTTTATAGAAGCCGGCTGTGCTGTCAGCACTCCCACCTGTGGGCCCTGCTTGGGTGGGCACATGGGTATTCTGGCTAAAGGTGAAAAGGCTCTGTCCACTACCAACCGCAATTTTGTAGGTCGTATGGGGCATCCCGAAAGTGAAGTATACCTGGCCAGCCCTGCTGTGGCAGCAGCCAGCGCCATTACGGGGCGCATTACCCCGCCCCAGGAAGTAGTTCGCTAACAGAGGCTTCCTTTCTTGTCATTGCTGTGAAAATGCCTCTTACAGTTGCCCCCATGGCAGTAGGTTTGCCATGAGCACCTTGGTGTAGGAGTCTGATATAGTCGGTGAAGATGGGCGGACGAAGGGGAGGCGAGGGACAGGATGTCCCGAGAGGGCTACAAAACAGGATGTTTTGTTTAGCCCGGTACCCCCTGAGTCGCACATCAAGCCGTTAACTATATCGTGACGACGGAACAGGTGCGCATGGTGAACCTACTGGCTATGATTGATTTTCAGTTATCGTGGCCTGTTCCACAGGTGATAATTGCCCTAAAGGACTACATATGCGGATACAATTAGGGTTGAGGAGCGCAGCGACTGGTAGGGGGCCATGCCCACATCGCCACGCAGTTGGGTTGTAGGGTGCAATGACATATACTGAGACTGCTTATTAAAATATTGAGGGGAGTATGTTATGAAATTTACCGGAAGGGTTCATAAATTTGGAGCTGATATAGATACCGACGCTATTATTCCTGCTCGTTATCTTAACACCTCCGACCCTGCTGAACTGGCCAAGCACTGTATGGAAGATGCCGATCCCAGCTTTCCGCAAAAAGTTCAAGCAGGAGACATTATTGTGGCGGGGAAAAATTTCGGCTGCGGCAGTTCAAGAGAACACGCTCCTATCGCCATTAAAGGGGCCGGAGTGGCCTGTGTCATCGCTTCCTCCTTTGCCCGCATTTTCTACCGTAATTCCGTTAATATTGGTTTGCCCATTTTAGAATGTGAAGAAGCGGTGCAGGCTATTGAAGAAGGGGATAATATCCAGGTGGATTTGGAAAAGGGAGAAATAGTTAACCTGCGTACTGGTGAAACTTATCAAGCAGCACCCTTTCCTGAGTTTATGCAGGATATTATGGCTCAGGGGGGCCTAATCGGCTATGTGCAGCACAAGAAGATTAAGCAGTGATTAGTTCGCAATTATCACTGAATATCAGGCCACGATGAATGAAAACATTGCTGGTCCGCTTTGCACCGAAGTAAGCCGATGTGTTGCAGGTGAGGAGTCTTGGAGCGAGCCGGCTAACACTCCTGCAAAGCCGTGGTATGCGTATATCGTCATAGAGATTGCCACGCCCCTTCGGGGCTCAAACACATAAGTAAGCATTTACAGCAAAAACAAATAAAATCAGCAAGGAGAAAGGAAGGAGTAAATGTTTCAGATTGCGGTTCTTCCCGGTGATGGGATAGGGGTAGAAATTGTTCCCCAAGCTATTAAGGCTCTGGAGGCCATAAGTGAAAAATATGGCCATACCTTTAATTTTACCCAAGGATTAGTGGGCGGTGCCGCCTATGATGTCAAAGGACATCCGCTGCCTGATGAAACCTTGCAATTGTGTGAGCGGTCTGATGCGGTGCTTTTGGGAGCTATAGGCGGTCCCAAGTGGGATGATTTGCCAGTTGAACTGCGCCCAGAGGCCGGAGCACTGCTGCCTTTGCGCAAAGAATTAGCCCTCTATGCTAATCTGAGGCCCTGCATAGTTTTTCCTTCATTAATGCATGCCTCCACCTTAAAAGAAGAGGTTTTGCAGGGAGTGGATATTCTGGTTATCCGGGAGTTGACCGGAGGCCTGTACTTTGGAGAAAAAAGCCGGGAAAAAACCGCTGATGGCCAAAAGGCAACCGATGTGCTCACCTATTCCACTTATGAAATTGAGCGTATTGCCCGCTTTGCCTTTGATGCGGCTCGCCAGCGCCAGAGAAAACTGTGTTCGGTGGATAAAGCCAATGTCCTGGAAAGTTCCCGGCTGTGGAGAGAAACAGTTATGGACTTAGCCCGGGAGTATCCAGATGTGGAAGTAACCCATATGTATGTAGATAACTGTTCCATGCAGCTGATAAGAAACCCGCGTCAATTCGATGTAATTGTTACGGAGAATATGTTTGGAGATATTTTAACCGATGAAGCTTCCATGTTAACCGGCTCAATCGGCATGCTGCCCAGCGCTTCTATCGGTGGTGAAGTGGGTTTATATGAACCTGCTCACGGCAGTGCTCCGGATATTGC
>DLUN01000104.1:2271-2646 GCA_003444615.1 Syntrophomonas sp. | reverse complement strand
CGTTATTCCCTCAAGTTAGAAAAAGAAGCTCAGACTGTTGAACAAGCGGTTCAGCAGGTAATTGATGAGGGTTACCGGACACCAGATTTAGCCGAACCTGGTAAGAAAATTTTGGGTACCAATGAAATGGGAGACCTGGTGGCCCAGACTATATTAAAACACTAAGGGTTTGTTTTAGAAGGAGGAATACTGCATTGGGGATAAAAAACTGGACGTAACTATCTATGATACTACTCTACGGGATGGTTCCCAGGCCGAGGGCATATCTTTTTCTCTGGAAGATAAACTGCAGATAGCCCGAAGGCTTGATTCACTAGGCATATCCTATATCGAAGGGGGCTGGCCGGGCAGCAATCCCAAGGATTTGGAGTTTTT
>DLUN01000104.1:1083-2009 GCA_003444615.1 Syntrophomonas sp. | reverse complement strand
TAGTGGGCAAGAGCTGGGACTTTCACGTCTTAAAAGCCTTGGAAACCACTCTGGAAGAAAACTTAAATATGATACGGGAAAGCATTGCTTACCTTAAGGATAAAAACCGGGAAGTTGTCTTTGATGCAGAGCACTTTTTTGACGGGTTTAAGGCTAATGAAGAATATGCGGTGCAGGTCTTGCAGGCTGCCCAAGAAGCGGGAGCAGATTGGCTGGTTCTCTGCGATACTAACGGGGGAACCATGCCCTGGGAAATAGAAGATATTCTCTTGCGAATCCGTCCCCTAATCAAGGCCCCTCTGGGAATTCATGCTCATAATGATGCGGGCTGTGCAGTCAGCAACTCTCTGATTGGTGTAAAAAATGGCTGCCGGCAGGTGCAGGGAACCATAAATGGTTATGGGGAACGCTGTGGCAATGCGGATTTATGTTCTATAATGCCTAACCTGGAACTGAAAATGCAAATGACCTGCCTGCCACCGGGACGGTTGAAGAATCTCAGCGAAGTTTCCCATTATATAGCGGAAATTGCTAATATGCCCCATAATAACAATCAGCCTTTTGTGGGCTACGGTGCTTTTGCTCATAAGGGAGGCATTCACGTCAGTGCTTTGCTGAAAGATTCCCTTACTTATGAACATATTGACCCTGAGAAAGTGGGTAACCGCCGTCGCGTACTGGTATCAGAACTTTCCGGTTTATCCAATCTGCTCTACAAAGCCCGGGAATTGAATTTGGACATTAACAGCTATGATGCTCAGACCCGGGCGGTAATCAAGCAAATTAAGGAACTGGAAAGCCAGGGACTTCAGTTTGAAGGAGCTGATGCCTCCCTGGAATTATTTTTACGCAAAGCCTTTGACCAATGGAAAGAGCATTTTCAGCTTAAGAACTTAAAGGTTATTCTGGAGAAGAACGAGCAGGAT
>DLUN01000104.1:0-779 GCA_003444615.1 Syntrophomonas sp. | reverse complement strand
AAGTAAGGGTGCTGGATGGTAAAGATGGTACCGCTGCCAAGGTCCGGGTGCTCATTCAATCCGCTGATTCCACCGGTAAATGGGACACAGTAGGGGTATCGGAAAACATCATTGAGGCATCCTGGCAGGCTTTAGTGGACTCAATTAATTACCTGCTGATGAAGCGCAAGCTATCTCAACCGGAAAACAACTAAATATCAACCTTAATGCAACTGAAATTCCACCTCCTGGTCTCACCATAGGGTACAGGAGGTGTTTTTTATGCATAAACAGCTGGAACAGGTTAAGGATTCCATAGTGGTTTTGCGGCCTATTTATGGGCCTTCAGGAGATAACACTGAACTTTGGACTTTTGAAGGCATGACCGTTGATCGCCGCTCTATACGCTCCCTAAAAAAGGCCTTAGCCCGGCTGTATGCTATTGACCTGTTAGCCCAGGGAGAGCAGGTGGCCAAGTTAGTGGACCGTCAAACCGTACTGCCTTTTTACCTGCAGCCGGAACGAGTGTTTGTTCCATTAAAAATGCGTACACCTATGTATCCTAATGACCGCTCTTGTGGTTATGTTGATGTAAACTATATAGAAACCGTCAGTACTGAAAATGGTAAGGTTCGTTTGTTCTTAAAAGATGGACGGTCCCTGGAATTATTCTGTACTCCTGCTACTGCTGCTCAGACCATCTGTATAGGTCAGAGATTGAGCAGCTGCCTGCAGCCTATCAAAAGAACTGTCAATGAGGCCGATGTAATTGTCCAAGCGGCTCTTTTAGTCCTCAAGCG
>DLUN01000152.1 GCA_003444615.1 Syntrophomonas sp. | reverse complement strand
TTTATGGTTTTGCTGGCAGCTGTAGCAGTGTCAGCACCCTGGCTGACTGACTGGTTTTTAGACGTTTCCCGGGCCGGACAAGATGAACATAGAGCCTATTTTATGGCCACCATCTATGTGGGTTTTGTGCCTGCTGCCTATCTCCTCTACAGTTTGTTCAAATTGCTGCGCCGCATCGAAGCAGGGCAAGTATTTACCGATGAGAACGTAGAGTTGTTAAGGAGGATCTCCTGGAGCTGTTTTGCGGGAGCGGTGGTGGCTTTGATTTCCGTGTTCTATTATACCCCGTGGGTTTTTGTGGCGATAGCTGCAGCATTTATGGGCTTGATCGTCCGGGTGGTAAGAAATGTTGTCGCCCAGGCCGTCGAACTCAAGAATGAAGCAGATTACATCGTGTAGGGGAAGGAGAACGGAATTATGCCCATCATTGTAAATTTGGATGTAGTGATGGCCAAAAGAAAAATGTCTTCCGGCGAGTTAGCTGAAAAGATAGGCATTACCCAGTCGAACCTTTCCATTCTCAAAACCGGGAAGGCCAAAGCGATTCGCTTCTCTACCCTGGAGGCAATTTGCAAAACTCTGGATTGCCAGCCCGGAGACATACTGGAATACCGGCCGGATGAGGGAGAACAAGGAGGGGTTGACTAAATGGATGAGCAAACACTGGATGGAAACGAAACCGTTTTGACCAATGATTCGGCAACTCCGGGCGGCTCTGAGGAGGGCGTGCCGGAGACACCAGTGCTGCAGAAAGGAAAAACGCCTTTTGTGCCTGACCGCAGGGACAGCTATTTTGCCCTGTTTGCTTTCGTACTGGGCTTCTTTTTCGCCCATTGGGTCTTGTTCTCCTGGCAGGGCTGGGGAGTTACCTTGTTTACTCTGGTATTTTGCGGCTCAGTAACCCTGTACCTGCTGAAAAAAGGAGTGCATATTAGCAAGCCCGGATGGTTCTGGCTGGCGGTGGTGGTGCTGTTAGGCGTGAGCTTTGGCCTGTGGAGCAATAACGGGTTGGCACCCTGGCATGGTCTGTTGCTATTTGGCAGTGCTTTATACTGGATCCTGTCTACCACCGGGCTGCTTATTATGGGGCAAACCAGCAATTTTATTATCCTGGATGGCTATAACGCCTTGTTGGGAATTCCTTTTAGCAATTTCGGCTGCCAGTATAAAAGCCTGGCTCCGCTGGGGACCAATAGACTGGCGCGGGGACACATTTTTCCGATAATATTAGGTTTATTCTTATCATTTATTGTATTCACCATGGTTTTCCCCCTGCTGATGGAAGCTGACAGCGGAGGTTTTGCCAGAATAGTAGATACAATACTAGCCGGCTTTCGCGGGTTAGGGGAAGAGTTCTGGGAAATATTTTGGCATGCCATTCTGGCTGTTCCCATTGCCGCTTATATGTTCGGCCTGGCAGCCGGCAGTGCTCATAAAAGAGGCATTGACCTAAATAAAGAGCGTACGGCGCAGGTGTTTTCAGCTTGGCGGATACTCCCCATGCTCACCGTTTACATTCTGCTGGGCTTGCTATGTACATTATATATAGTATTCATCGGCAGTCAGGTTCCTTATTTCTTCTCCGCCTTTACTGGCCAACTGCCCGACGGATGGATGGTTTACTCAGAATATGCCCGCCGCGGGTTTTTTGAGCTGTGTTCCATTGCAGCTATAAACCTGGTCGTACTGACAGTATGCAATGTTATGAGCCAACAGCCGAGCCGGAATAGTATATCCCTAAAGGCACTTAACTCATTACTGGCTCTGATCACCCTGATCCTTATTGCGACCGCTTTCAGCAAAATGGCCCTGTACATTGATGCCTATGGACTGACTATGCGACGGCTGCTGCCCTGTGTCTTTATGATCTTCATGGCCGTCATATCTGGCGGAGCAATTGCCGTGCAAAAATGGTCATTCTCCATAACCCGCCTGGCGGTTGGAACCGGGATAGTGATGTTCTGCCTGCTGTGCCTGTCCAATCCTGACAGCCTGGTGACCCGCTATAACGCAGAGCGTTACCTGGCGGGAACCCTGGAAAGTTTCGATGTGGGAATCCTGTACCGTTCCGGACCAGCTGGTGTGGATGCCGCCCTGATGGTGTATGAAAAAACCGGTGATATGACTTTACAGGATGATCTGAAGGAATACCTGCTTATCCAGCAGCAGCGAGCCAACGAATTAGCAGGAGGGCATAGAGATACCTGGGAAAGAGCCCAAGCCCGGAATAAGATTGCGGAATACTTTGATTAAATCAGACCGTTCAGGGGCAGAAAGCAAAAAGAACGTCCCATGCTTCCTTTGATTCTTGTATCATAACTTGATAATAACTTATTGACAAAACCCAGCCGAGCCAGTATATTTATTGATAATTTAATACGCTAAAGGCTTTGACGGAGAGAGTAAGGTTCAAAACGAACGTATAGCGAGCCGGGGAGGGTGCGAGCCCGGTACTAGTAGTTTGAACCCGAAAATCACTCCCGAGCTGCGGACCGAACGGGTAACCTAGTAGACTCCGACGGATTTCCCCCGTCACCGGGAACGCATATGATGGTATGTTGTATTAAGGTATTGGGTGGTATAGCGAATGCTTTCAGGCTTTCGTCCCTTTGCGGACGAAAGCCTTTTTTAGTAACTGCAACTTATTTTTACAGGTATAGAAATGATAATCAGGGGAGGAGAAAGCAATGACAACCAATGATATGATAGAAATTCGCTGGCATGGCCGGGGCGGACAGGGAGCCAAGATGGCTTGCATGCTTTTGGCGGATGTGGCTGGTTTGCAGGGAAAATATGTGCAGGGTTTTCCTGAGTATGGTCCGGAACGTATGGGCGCGCCTATTACGGCTTATAACCGCATCAGTGAAAAACGGTGTAGTATTCATTCCAACATATACTATCCCGACTATGTGGTGGTGGTTGATGAAACTCTCTTAGACAGTGTGGACGTTACCGGTGGTTTGAAAGAAGGCGGGGGAATTATCATCAATACTCCCAGTTCTCCAGAGGAGATGCGTTCTCGACTAGGGGGATGGAATGGGAAGGTATGTACTCTAGATGCCCGCCGCATTTCTGAAGAGATGCTGGGTAAGAACTTTCCTAATACCCCTATGCTGGCGGCTTTAGTTAAAGTCAGCGGTGTTATTGACCCCCAGCAGTTTTTAGCGGATATAGAAAAATCCTTTCAACATAAATTTGCTGCCAAGCCCCAGGTTATCGCGGGAAACATGGCTTCTTTGAAAAAATCCATGGAGGAGGTGCAGGTAGGGTGATCTATGCCAAAGATATCAATGAACAGACCCCCTGGCAGGACCTGACTCCCGGCGGGGAAATCTACGAACCTGGTACTGCCCGGGCCTTCAACACTGGCACCTGGCGGACCAATACCCCGGTCTTTCACCCAGAAGCTTGCAAACACTGCATGCTCTGTGTGCCCTTCTGCCCGGACAGTGCCATTCCGGTGAAGGATGGAAAACGCCTGGACTTTGATTATATGCACTGCAAGGGCTGCGGTATCTGTGAAGAAGTCTGTCCCTTTCCGGCTATCACCATGCTGACTGGGGGTGCGGCCAAATGAGCCATCGCCTTTCCGGCAACGAAGCTGTAGCTTATGCCATGAAGCAGGTAAATCCTGATGTGATGGGGGCTTTTCCCATCACCCCTTCTACAGAGATTCCAGAATACTTCGCGGAATATGTAGCCAATGGTGAAGTAAACACAGAATTCGTTGCTGTAGAATCGGAGCACAGTTCCATGTCAGTGTGTATCGCCGCCCAAGCGGCGGGGGCCAGAGCGATCAGTGCTACTTCCTCCTGTGGACTGGCCTTGATGTATGAGCTTTTATATGTAGCGGCTTCCTGCCGTCTGCCTATTACCCTGGCCTGTGTCAACCGGGCCTTGTCGGGACCGATTAACATCAACGCCGATCACTCGGACTCCATGGGTGCCCGGGATTCTGGCTGGATCCAAATCTATGCCGAGAATAACCAGGAGGCCTACGATAATTTTCTAATGGCCATGCCCATTGGCGAACACCCTAGTGTACGTTTGCCGGTGATGACCTGTATGGATGGCTTTATTACCAGCCATGCGGTGGAGAATATAGAGCTTCTGGAAACAGATGTGGTGCGTCGATTTGTGGGGGAATATAAGCCCGAACATTACCTGCTTAAAAAGGAAAACCCGTTAGCGGTAGGTCCCTACGATGTGAGTGCCTATTACATGGAACACAAGGTTATGCAGGCAGAGGCTATGAACTGTCTCTTATACACATCT
>DLUN01000210.1:1460-3712 GCA_003444615.1 Syntrophomonas sp. | reverse complement strand
CCATACCATGCTTATTTTACACGCGGTGGAAATTCTATGAAAATGGCATTCGGATCCACTTCTTCCCGTAGTATCTTCAATATATCGTCTGAGGGGACTGGTATGTCTTCAATCTTATCCGGTACCAAGAGTTCAAATCCGGTGCAAGCCTGGGCAATTTCCACGGTTATACCGGGGTTTAAGCCTTTAATCCGCATGCGTTTGCTTTCCGGTTCAAAATCCATAACCCCAAGCTGGCTGATACAAGCTACGGGTCCTATTCCAGGCAAACCTGCTTCTTTGCGGCTGTTACCACCGGTCAAATGGCCAGGGCTGGTCAAAAAGTCCACTTTGGCCGGAAATTTGCTGGGGTCCTGCAGACCTACCAAAACCAGACGTTCAGTCAGGGAACTCAGGTCGTTTCCTCCCCCGCTTCCGGTCAAACGAGCTTTGAAATTATGATAGCTCTCACCTATAAAATGTGTGTTCAAGTTGCCATACATATCTATTTGCGCAGCTCCCTGGAAGGCTATATCCACAAATCCATTGGCAGCCATGGCAAAAGAGTGGGCCATTTCCATAGTCATGGGGGCACGACGATAAGTAGCCGCACCACCTACTGACCAGGGCATAGGACCTTCCCAGGGATCCTGCCCTCCGCTCTCATATACCAGGGTAATATGAGGAGCATGGGTGTATTTAGCTAAAATGGCGCCTACCATGGGAAGACCTGTACCCACATAGACTATCATTCCGTCTTGTATTTGCAGAGATACATTATAAGCTAACTGTTCAAAAGGATTTGCCGGTGCAGTCAAAATGCTCGCCTCCTTAAAACTATTCCCACTTAGGCACAACCTGGTTATAGGAAAAATCAACGCCCTTATCTTCAAGCAAGTATTCTTCTGCCTTTTGCATACGGCGCAGATGATCTATGTAACGAGAACCACCTAAGGTTGCGCTTAATTTGTCTATTAATTCATACTGGTCTTTACAGTCTAAGACCCATTCTTTATAGAAATCCTCCATAGCTTCTTCGGTCTTGGTAGCTATACGCATCAGCCACTCCCACCATTCTCTGGCCCAATAGTAATGACCAGGACAGCATCCCGGCAGACATCCGTATGGGAGTTCCACTACAGCATCAACAACCATGAACGGAATACTGACAAAGCTGTTGTCAAAACGGATGGCCAGCTCCGGAACTACCTCTTCACAGGTAATTATGACTTTGCGACAAGCAAAAGCCTCAGCAATATCATTTACCGCCGGGCCGATAATTCTAGCATTTCCGTACATATCCGCCTGCTGAGCGTGGATAATCACCACATCAGGGTGCAAGGCGGGAATTAACACGACCGGATCATTATTCCAGGGATCCCGGGTGACTTTAACGTAGGGATTGTATTTAATCATATCCGATCCCAGCAGTTGACGCGAAGCTACATAAGGTGCCCCATATTGAGCAGCCTTAAATCCTAATCCCATGGAGCCATGACCCCATTCAGACAGAATCTTTCCTCTCCCCATTTTAATTGACCTGGCAAACATGCGATCGGTACCACGCATTTCTGCTCCCACATAAGAATTGTGGGCATAAATGGCAGAACCGGCAAAGATAGCGAAAGAACTCAATGTGTTAGGAGAGCCAATATACTGCAAATTCTTTTTGCCTTGACGCCAGATTTCAAATTGAGCCTGTAGTGGAGTACGTACATAAGAAAACCCTGAGTCAGCCACCACATCTCCATCGTCAACGAACTTAGCCACCGCTTCCTGTAGGGTCATACGTTTGTCGACTTTCATGCGACTCTTTTTAAGATTGTTCTCCCTAAAGGATTCGTGGTCGATCAAGCGGTCCAGTATGCTAGGATCGCTGATACGAAGGTTTTCCAAAGCTTCTTCATTGTAGGAAAACTTTGCCGCCAACACACACACCTCCAAATAATTGTCTAACAACTTTGAATATTACGTAAAATTATAATATGGGATTAGAAATTATTATTATGCATTATATTGTATCACAAACTGTCGTTGCCAACATTATTTTTCCCAGTTTAACTACTTGCCTTCAGTAAGCCTTGGGCTTTGCTTTCTATACGCCAGCGCGATAATTATGCCTCGCAGCCACCAGTCTAAATCATGTATCGGAATGTTTTGAGGCATATCACTGTAATGGAATCGCTTAAATTTCCCGGAAAGAAACCAGGCTAATGGAGTTTGTTTTCTCTCATCCATGTTAAAACTGGTAACCAAGGAGGATGAGAAAATGG
>DLUN01000210.1:613-1238 GCA_003444615.1 Syntrophomonas sp. | reverse complement strand
ATGAGTTGTACAATTTCATGGTTCAGCAGACTGGCCAGGAAGCTCTCGATAACCTGGTAGTAAAAAAGATAATCGAATTAGAAGCCGAAAATCAAAATATTAAAGTTACAGCAGATGAAATAGACAAAGAGGTGGAGGACTTGGCTAAGTATTACGGCGGTAAGGATGCCATGACCCAAACTCTGGCCATGTATAATATAAACCTCGATCAGGTGAGAGAAGACGTAACCGTAAATATCAAATTAGAAAAACTATTGAGTCAGCGTATAAAAATAACCGACGAAGAAATCCAAGAACATTTTCAGGACCATCAGGAAGCTTATGCAGTTGAAGAACAGATAAAGGTTAGCCACATCCTGGTTGAAAATGAACAAGAAGCTCAGGAAATAAAAACTTTGCTGGCTGAAGGTGGTAATTTTAATGATTTGGCCAGGGAGCGCTCCACCGATCCCGGCAGCAAAGAGCAAGGCGGTGATCTGGGAATGATCACTAGAGGTGAAATGGGGGAGGAATTTGATCAAGTTGCTTTTGCCCTGCAGCCTGGACAGATAAGTGATCCAGTAAAATCTGAGTACGGGTATCATATCATCAAAGTAGACGAAAAAACCGAAGCCCGACCAGGTAC
>DLUN01000210.1:0-330 GCA_003444615.1 Syntrophomonas sp. | reverse complement strand
CAAATTGAGTATTTGGTATATTAATTATAGCGGCAATTAACCTGGCTTTTTTCAGCCGCTGAATTTTAGTGTCCGGTAAACCATTTACTCCGTTTTCATTTTGTAAGAAATTTTTAAGAATTACATACAGTGATATGTAAGGTTTTACCTTTAATGTATGCTTAAAGGCTCACGGGCAAGCCATGGAGCTGAGACAAGGTGGTGATTATGTGGAGAAACAGTGTGTGCTCGTAGTGGATGATGACCGGGAGATTGCAAACGCTATTGCCATCAATTTGCGAAATGAAGGGTACAAGGTGCGCACAGCCCATGATGGACTAGAGGCATTAG
>DLUN01000042.1:6197-6868 GCA_003444615.1 Syntrophomonas sp. | reverse complement strand
AGATGTGTATAAGAGTGGTACCGAAACCAATCTGCAGGGTAGATTCATCTTCGATTAAATCAGCCACGTATTCACCTATAGTCTTTTCTTCATCGCTAATTTTAATTTCGGGAACAGTAGGGGGCATACGGTCAGTTTCAATTATATAATCGATTGCAGAGATGTGGATATGAGTATCACCATAAGTACGGGGAAAATGGGGACTAACTTCTATTATCACTTTATCCGCCAATTCTATCAGGTCTTTTTCACATACGGAATCCATAGATAAAGACAAGTAACCGTGCTGGTCCATAGGGCTGGCACAGCCTAGAAATATATCAGGTTTACGGTAAAAGCTGCGGCTGGAAACGGCCCGGTGCAACTCCAAAGGTATATAGGAAACCGTTCCTAAAGAATGGGCTTTGCGTGCCCCGGCAGTATAAAACCAACTGTTTAATAGGAAATGACCCTTCATCTCCGGGTTCATAAAAAATTCATATTCATTCATAAGCAGTGCAGCCACCACTGATACATTCTCCACCCGGTTTTTGATGGTGTGCAGGTGGCTGAGCATGGTCACTGGTTCACAGGCTATAAGGGAACAGGCTATTTCCTGCCCGCTTTTGATTTCTTGTAAGGCTTCTTCAACACTTACTACTTTCTCCTGGTACATCTTATCAAAATTCATT
>DLUN01000042.1:3671-5962 GCA_003444615.1 Syntrophomonas sp. | reverse complement strand
ATTGATAATTAGGATATAATCCTAAATGGTAATAATTATTAATTAGGAGGTAATCTCATTGTCCGCGTGGGTGGAAAAACTCTCTGCCCGGGGGTATAAAATTACTCCTCAGCGCCGCATTATCCTGGAAATACTGGGCAACAGCGACCGGCATCTTACCGCTGAGGAAATTGGTCAAGAGGTACGGAAAACAGAACCCAGCATATCCTTGGCTACCGTTTACCGAAATCTTAATTTGCTGGCGGATTTGCAGATAGTCAGTCGTTTGAATATACATGATGGGCCGGTACGTTACGAACTTCATGGCGGGCACAACCATCACCTGGTCTGTATGGATTGCGGAGTTGCTGTTAAATTGGGAGTATGCCCTATGCAAGGAGAAGTAAACCGGGTTGCAGAGGAAAATGGTTTTGAGGTGTCCAACCACCATTTTGAAGTATTGGGTTACTGCCGGGAGTGCAGTCTCAAACGAAAGCTACAGCAAGCCAACTCTACTGCCGAAGGAGGAACAGCAGGTGATAAGGACTAAAATCCTCACTACTATAGTAATATTAGGATTATTTATAATCGGATTACCGGGATGTTCGCCAGCACAGCTAACTTTGGACAGTAATCAGAGCAAGGTTCAGGTCTTTGTCAGCCTGCTGCCGCAAGCCTACTTTGTGGAAAAAGTTGGCGGAGAACATGTACAAGTATCCATACTCATCCCTCCCGGAGCCGATCCCCATACTTATGAACCTACTCCTCAGCAGATGAAGATGTTGGCTGAAGCCGACCTTTACCTTAAGATTGGCACCATTGAATTTGAAGAACTGTGGATGGAACGACTTGCTGATGTTAATCCGGATATGTTGGTAGTCGACACCTCCCAGTCCATAGAGCTAATTGACGACGATCCTCATATCTGGTTGTCACCGGCCCGAGTTAAGGTGCAAGCCCAAAATATTTTGGCAGCATTGAGCCAAGTTGATGCCCAGCATCAGGAAGATTACCAGCAGAATTTAGAGGCCTTTCAGGCGGAAATGGACCAGCTGGATCGGGAAATATCCCAGCAGTTAAAGGATGTTAAGCACAGAGAGTTTTTGGTTTTTCATCCTGCCTGGCGATATTTTTGTGAAGATTATGGGCTGAAAGAAATACCTATTGAAAGGGATGGTAAAGAACCCACTGCTCAAGAGATGGCTCAATTAATTAAGCAAGCCAAAGAAAAAGGTATCCGGGTGGTCTTAGCCTCACCCCAGCATAGTACTCACGAAGCAGAAGCCATAGCCGGTGATTTGCAAGGAAAGGTAATTACTATCGACCCTTTGGCTCGAGACTATGGGGCCAATTTACGTCAAGTTGCCCTTGAGCTGGCTGCAGTTTTAGCAGCGGATTAGTTTTGGGAGGGGAAGTCTTGAAAGAAAGCAGTAATGCTCCGGCTATTGAAGTTAAAAACCTGTATGTTTCCTTTGACGGTAATCCAGCTCTGGAAGATATTAACCTGACCGTGGAAAGAGGAGACTATTTAGGTATAATCGGACCCAATGGAGGGGGCAAAAGCACACTATTACGCAGCATTTTGGGTCTGATTACTCCTGATAGTGGCCAAATAATGGTTATGGGGCATCCGGTTCAGGAAAATCATCACCAGGTAGGTTATGTACCTCAACACGCTTTGTTTGACCGCTATTTTCCTATTAGAGTAGGGGAAGTGGTCCTAATGGGGCGGCTGGGTAAAAGAAAAGGGCGTTTTTATTCCCGGCAAGACCGCCGTATTGCCGATGAGGCTTTGGAAAGGGTGGGAATGATACATCTTCGCCAGCGCCAGATAGGTGAACTGTCTGGTGGCGAACGCCAGCGGGTTTTAGTGGCCCGAGCCCTGGCAACGGAACCAAGCGTACTGCTGCTGGACGAACCTACCGCCAGTGTTGACCCTGGTTTTCAAGTAACCTTTTATGAACTGCTGGCGGAGTTGAATGAGAACATGACCATAATTCTGGTATCCCATGACATTTCAGCCGTATCGCGCTATGTGAAAAGATTAGCTTGCCTCAATGGGCGCTTGTACTGTAGTGATAGTGTGGAAATCACTCCAGAAATGGTGGAAGAAATGTACCACTGCCCAGTGGACTTGATCGCTCATGGTATACCTCACCGGGTTCTGCCGCCTCATGAGGGGGTGGTGGGCCATTGAGTGAAATACTTCAGTACGGCTTCATGCGCCATGCATTAATGGTGGGTTTGCTGGTAAGCATTGCCTGTGGAATAGTGGGAACCTATGTAGTGGTTAAAAGAATTGTTTTTATAAG
>DLUN01000042.1:2653-3416 GCA_003444615.1 Syntrophomonas sp. | reverse complement strand
GAAGTGAGCCATCGGGTCAAACAACGGGAAGATACCATAATTGGCATGATGTGGGCAGTGGGCATGGCTCTGGGGGTTATTTTTGTTAAACTTTCCCCTGGTTATACGGGAGATTTAATGAGTTATCTCTTTGGCAGCATTTTAGCGGTGCCTTTGACGGATCTCTATTTAATACTAGCTCTTAATGTAGTGATATTATTGATCGTGATCTTATACCACGATCAATTCACTCTTACCGCTTTCGATGAAGAATTTGCCCAGGTGATCGGGGTGAATACCCGCTTATACAATCAACTGTTACTGGTGGTAATTGCCCTGACAGTAGTTGTAATGATCCGGGCAGTAGGCATTATTCTGGTTATCGCTTTGTTAACCATACCACCGGCCACGGCAACGCTTTTCACCCGTAGTATGACCGGTATGATGGCCTTTTCTATGATTTTAAGTGCCGTTTTTACCACCGGCGGACTAGTGATTTCTTATTTATTTGATTTGCCCTCTGGAGCCACTATTATCATCTTATGTGCGCTGGGTTATATGGTGGGAAGTTTATTGGCGGGGCGCAAGACCCCCAAAGCTGTTAACCATCGTTCCCGGCAACTGACTGAATGGCTTTAATAGGAAAATAAAGGGCCGCGAGGCCCTTTTTTTACTAAGAACCTTCATATGATATATACTAAATTAACAAGGGGCAATGATAAGGAGTGATGCTAGTGGCGGTTAGTCTGTTCGATGTAATTGGGCCGGTTATGGTAGGACCGTC
>DLUN01000042.1:2298-2437 GCA_003444615.1 Syntrophomonas sp. | reverse complement strand
TAGGGGATGTTCACCCTAATACGGTACGTATTGTGGCTTATCTCCCGGACGGAAGCTCTTGTGAAATGGTTGGCTCCTCCACTGGCGGAGGCAAGATCCTGGTTACTAGGGTTAATGGCATGGCGGTGAAGTTTACCGG
>DLUN01000042.1:0-1993 GCA_003444615.1 Syntrophomonas sp. | reverse complement strand
GTACATGAAGTATTGTTGATTGACTGCTCTGATATTTAAGAAAGGCAGGAGATGGCATGTATCAATTCCACCGGGGCCAGGATTTGCTTAAATTATGTGAACAGCATAATATGTCTATCGCTGAAATTATGCTGCAAGCAGAGGCCGGTGAATTAGGCTGGGAAGCGGAAAGGGTGCGCAGCCATATCGTAGCATCGCTAGAGGTTATGGAAGAATCTGTGCAAAAAGGACTGAATGCTGAAATAAAATCAGTTAGCGGGCTCATTGGCGGTAATGGGTATAGACTGTATCATAGATTAATGTCGGGAGGCCTGTGCGGTAAAACCGTATTGCGGGCTGTAAGTTATGCTTTGGCGGTAACTGAAGTTAATGCAGCTATGGGCCGTATAGTAGCGGCACCCACTGCTGGGGCCAGCGGTGTAATACCTGGCATTATACTGGCTATTACCGAGGAAAAGAAAACATCCCGGCAGCAAGCGGTAGATGCGTTATTGGTGGCAGGAGCGGTAGGCAAGATTATTGCTGCCAATGCTACTCTTTCCGGAGCAGAAGGGGGATGTCAGGCTGAGGTAGGGTCTGCCTCGGCTATGGGAGCTGCAGCAGCAGTTCATCTGGAAGGTGGTTCACCCCCTATGGTTTTGAATGCTGCTGCCATGGCCTTAAAAGGATTGCTGGGCTTGGTGTGTGATCCGGTAGCGGGTTTGGTGGAGGTTCCCTGTTCGAAAAGAAATGTTACCGGTACGGTCAATGCCTTAATTTGTGCGGAAATGTCCCTGGCTGGCATCCAAAGCGTTATTCCTTTTGATGAAATTGTCGATGCCATGTTTCGAGTAGGCCGCCTGATGTCACCGGATTTGCGTGAGACTGCTAGCGGAGGCTGTGCCCTTACACCTACTGCCCAGGCAATAACTCGTAATATTTTAAGTGATATCTAATACAATTTAGAAGGCAAGTTTTGTCGAGCTTGTCTCCTCTTGGCTTATTGGCTGAGCCGGGGAGGAACCGAAGAACATTCATTGTTTGGGAGGTAAGAGATTTGCCGAGAAAACTGGTCTTCTTTTTGGTTTTAATGCTATTGCTGTCGGTTATGGAAGGCAGAACAGTTCTAGGTGCTGAAAAGGCTGACAGCCCTATAACCAAACCACTTATAATCGACCGCACTGATTTTCCTACCCTTTATCCCAGCACTCCTAACCTGCAAGGGGAAGCGGTATGGCTTTTACAAGCCCGTCTGAAAGAACTGGGTTATGATGTAAATGTAAATGGTGTATATAATGCTGAAACCTGGAGAGCCGTGAGTATGTATCAGGTTGCCCATGGTTTAGATGATACTTCCACTGTGACCCAGCCGGTGTGGGAATCCCTGCTGCAGTCCGAACAAGACGAGCCCTGTGTTACGGAAGAAGTAGAAGAAGAAAACAAGAGGATGCTCATAGTAATCGATGTGGCCAAACTAAACTTAACGGTTTATGAAAATGATAAGGAAATTGTCACTTATCCGGTAGCAGTCGGCAAGGCGTCCACACCAACTCCACTGGGCGAATGGAAAATTATCCATAAAGCCCTTAATTGGGGAGGCGGTTTTGGCACACGTTGGATGGGTTTGAATGTTCCCTGGGGCATATATGGTATACATGGAACTAATAAACCGGGTTCAATTGGAACCTATGCCTCCCATGGCTGCATTCGCATGTTTAATGGGGACGTAGAAAAACTGTATCCCATGATTCCCTGGGGAACTACAGTGCGCATCGTAAATAATGGGCGGATTGTTCCCGAATACTTCACTCCTCCTCCTAGTATGAAAAAAGGCTCCTCCGGCCAAAAAGTGGTCTATGTACAAAGCCGCCTTAAGGAACTAGGAATGGTTTTTGATGCTGCCGATGGCCGCTATGGCCCTATGACAGAATTTGCCGTAAAGTATTATCAGGCCTGGCATGGTCTGCCTATAACCGGCGAAATGGATGAGGCCACTTATCGTTCCCTGGGCATG
>DLUN01000133.1:6932-10326 GCA_003444615.1 Syntrophomonas sp. | reverse complement strand
AGATGTGTATAAGAGACAGGGGCATGACTCAAAACACGTATATAAGATGGATATTCGCGCCTTTTTTCCCAGTATAAGTAGGGAAAAAGTATATTACTTTTTCCGTGACAACCTCCGTACTTCACCCGACATAGCAGATGCTCTTACGTCCTTTACTACTATCGATCTTCGAAGATGTAATAATGCCAATCTACCAGAAGTTGAGGAATTCCTGGCCAAGAAAGGAATCCGAACAACGAACCACCTTATTTCAGGCTCGCCAGCAAGTCCCATTCTGTCATTCCTGGTTAATCTCGACATGTTTGATGAGTTATACACTCTATCCGTGCATCATAGCATGACAATGACAGTCTACATGGATGACATCACTTTTTCATCAGACAATAGGATCTCCAATAGACTAATCAATGGAATCCACAACATAATCAGCAAATACAACTACGTAATATCCAGCGACAAAGCTAAGATGTATACTAAATCCTATCCGAAAGAGATTACAGGAACCATAATAGATAAGACAGGCAACTTGGTGATTCCCAATAGGTTACGCTACAAAATAATACAGGATTTCAAAAAGCTAAGAGCCAATCCTTACAACGAAACTTTACGGCAACAATTGCATGGCCGCGTTTCTTCAGCTCGGCAAATTGTTCCTTCTGCTTTTCCGTCAATATACAGATATGTCAGATATGCACAACCAACTTCAGACGGAAACCTTCATCTCCCACGTGCACGATAAGAGCTGCTATTACTGGCTACTCCGCTGCAATCGTCATCGTCTGACCAGTAGAACGCTGATGCACCGAACTTAGGATAAGGACACCATTTCTAAGCAGGGCATTAGCACACTACTCACTTCGGCTCCTCGCGTCATACCTGGCTCTTAATTTCCTTTTTACTGCTGCTATGGTCTGGTCCACTTCCGGAATTCGCATGAAATATACCAGGATGCCGTAAACAACAACTCCGATGCAAATGGCGATGATCAGTGCTAGATTTTGTCCCAAACTTTGCCTCAAGAAGTTGAATTCACCCCAGGCAATCACACCCATGATCACTGATGCAAAGCCTATCTTAATAAAAGACTTGATAAGCTCCGTAAGTCCTAGCCCACCTATCTTCCTTCGCAGAGTAATGAACAACAGCACAACCACCACTATTGCTGAAATGCTCGTTGCTAAAGCCAGTCCCCCGATGCCCAGATACCGTGAAAGGATGATGTTCAGGGCAATATTTAAGACGACTCCAACTGTAGCATTGATCATGGGCGTTCTACTATCCTGCAGAGCATAGAAAGTCCTGGCGAGAACGTTCCTCAAACCAAAAGCAATCATGCCGAAAGAATAATAAAACAGCGCGTTACCGGTCATGGTAATGGCTTCGGCTGTGAACGCCCCTCGGCCGAACAACAGCGTCACTATTTCCTCAGCAAAGATCATTGCCCCAACTGTTGCTGGCACGATCAGTAAACTCATGGAGGCAATTGCTTCATTTACCGTTCGCTTGAGGCCTTTGGTGTTCGCTGCGGCTGCCATCTTGGAGATCATGGGAAACATTACGCTGGTCAGCGAAGTCACCACAAGCCCTTGGACGAATCCGTTTAACCGCCTTGCATAATTTAAGGCCGATATCCCTCCTACGGCTATCGTTGACGCCATAGTGCGGTCCACCAGCACATTGATCTCGTTTACCGAAGTTCCGATTATGACTGGCAGAGCGATGAGGAACATCTCCCTAAGATATTTATCCTTTAAGTCCACAACCATCTGATACCGGTATTGTGATTGTCGCAGGAATGGGATTAATACAACAACCTGTGAAGCTATCGCCAATAGGCTGCCCAGGGCAATTATATATACATTAGTTTTCGTACTGATAAACAGCGAAGCGATGATGATAAAATTCATCGGAAAACCAACTAGGGCAGGCGCCAAATAGTGTTCATGCACCCTCAAATATCCTGATAAGATATTTAAGAGAGCGGTGAAATACACACCAAAAATAGTTATTCTGGTAAACCTTACTGCAAGTTCCAAAGTCTCACCGCTAAAGCCTGAGGCAAACAGCTTGACTACCGGTAGGGTAAATATCAGAACAAATACAACAATGATGGTAGCCAACAGAAGCAGAGTATTGCTCAAATTGCTTGTGAATCTGTCAGCATTGAGCTTGCCATCATTCTGTTGAATCTTGCTGTAGATGGGAATGAAACCGGTGGTTATTCCTGCGCTTATGAAAGAGAATATTACTAAAGGAATTGTCTGTGAAATTAAATAAGCATCACTCATTGCTGATGCTCCATAGACATATGCGAGGGCAATCTCCCGTGCAAACCCAACAAGTTTAGAAATGATTGTAATTAACATTACTAAGAACGCTGCTTTTTTCATCTTGATACCTCATGTTCGAATTGAATGATTAGGCAACCGCCCTATTCGTCTGTTCCCACAGCTACTTCAAGATCACCTAATTCGTCTAGGTACTCAACAGTAACACCCGGAGCATAGGGAGCAAGTTCTACAAAGCAATCTGCTCCCGCCCTGAGAAGTGCTGCTTTGGTTCGCTCTGGCTCTAACGTCAGTGCGATGATTGTTCCGCCGCCCCCTGCCCCTGCCAGCTTGGCACCCAGCGCTCCGTTTTCTCGGGCTATTCTGATCATGTAGTTGTTCTGCTCGCCAGAGTCAGCGATGCTGTCCTGGATCCGATGGTTTTCATTCATTAGGTATCCCAACTGCTTCCAATCTCCATTGATAATCGCCTTTTTTCCTTCCCGAGCAATTGCCGTGATATCTTCATAAGCCTTTACAACAGCAGGATCACCTTCTAACCACCGTTCACGCAGAGGTTTATGGAACTGGCCGGAATGGTGTTTAATGCCTGTGTGAGCTACAACAAGGGGGAGGTCCGTTACATATTCAGCAAGATTTTCTACTGTTGCGTACTGCTCATTGTGTAAATCTTTATAGTACTCCTTACCACGAAAATCTAGATAGTTTAAACCGCCAAAGGTTGTCATATAAGCATCCTGGTAGCCGCACTGGCACTTCATGTAGTTAAGTTCAATTGTCCGGTTCAGTTCTGCAAGAAAGTAACGGTTGAAACTCTTACCGATGTACGTACTGACAGCTGCCAAGACTGCGGCGATCACAGCAGTGGAGCCAGCTAGTCCAGCCTGCTCTGGAATGGTGGTATCTATTGCAATCTTGGCTTTTAGATCATAAAGTTTAAAATACCGCAGCACACTCCTGACAATATCAAAGTAGTCCCCCTGATTGGCAAAATCATTCTCCCATTTCAGCACCTTTTCTCCTGTTTTATTTGCTAAAATCAGCTGATCTGCAGGGACAATTGTGGCTGTCGCCCGCTCAGCAATCGAGCAGGATACTAAAGAACC
>DLUN01000133.1:2647-6711 GCA_003444615.1 Syntrophomonas sp. | reverse complement strand
TCTCACCTCTATAAATTCAATGTGCGGATGATATACTGCTTGAGCATATACCCATACTTCTCATCCCGAAGGGCAAAGTCCAGGAAAGCCTGGAAGTAGGTTCCCATATTACCGATATCATAGCGTTTCTCTCCGTATGCTAAGGGCACACCATAGCCCTTAGTTCCCTCTTTCAGCAGGAGACGAATTCCATCGGTTAACTGGATTTCTCCACTCTTGCCGGGGCTTGTCCGCTCCAATGCACTAAATATAGTGGGAGGTAGAATATATCGAGCGGCAAAAGCGATAGTAGAAGGCGCTGTTTGCGGTGATGGTTTTTCTACCACATCGGCAATCTCAATTGCATTACCCGTAACCTCTCCTGCTGGCTTAATAATCCCGTATTTAGAAACATCGTCTCGGGAGACTTCTCGCGTACCGATCACCATTGCTCCAGGATTCTGCGTGTATAGGTTTATCATCCGCTCTAACAGTGGCGGGTTATTTTGGGAAAAGATCAGAGAATCGCCTAGGGCAACGATAAAAGGCTCATTATTGACAAAACTCTCTGCTAAGCGGATTGCATCGCCAAGGCCAGTTGGACTGCTCTGGCGGGTATAGAAAAACTGAACATTCATATCTTCATAGGCTAACGCTCGGAGTAGATCTGGCTGTTCACTGCGGTGAAGCAGTCTGTTCAGCTCGTTATCTTTATCGAAATGATCCTCAATCGCCCGTTTTTTCTGGCCGGTGATTATAAG
The DNA here is from genome assembly GCA_003444615.1 of Syntrophomonas sp. Lineage (GTDB taxonomy): Bacteria > Bacillota > Syntrophomonadia > Syntrophomonadales > Syntrophomonadaceae > DTU018. The sequence goes on along the minus strand of DLUN01000133.1, from coordinate 5,971 downwards.
TATCTCTTCCACGCCGCAGCCTGCTAGCTCTTCTACTATGTACTGAATGCACGGTTTGCTGCCAATGGGCAGCATTTCTTTCGACTGGGATTTGGTTAATGGCAGCATGCGGGTACCTAACCCCGCAGCGGGAATTACGGCTTTCTTTATCAAATACGTCACCCTCTTCCACAAAAAGGCATATGTACATTCTGTTCATCCCGAGTTTATCGCTATAGACCCTTTCGCTCAGGTTAAACGTTGTAGTAAGATCGGAACCAATCAACAAACCTAGCTAACCCTTCCTCAATGCTGGTACTGGGACGAAATCCAATGTCTCGCTCCAAGTCAGTCACATCAGCGTACGTGCGCAGTACATCCCCAGGCTGCATATCCATAAAGATTTTTTCAGCCTTTTTCCCAATTAAACCCTCCAAGACACCAATAAACCTCATCAACGACACTGGTTCATTGTTACCGATGTTGTAGATCTTGTACGGAGCAAAACTCGTACTTATGCTGTCAACTCTTTCGTCCCAATTGGGATTTGGCATCGGTGGGCGGTTAATCAATTTGACGATTCCAAGTACTATGTCATCTATGTATGTGAAATCACGCTCCATTTTTCCATGGTTAAACACCCTGATAGGCTTGCCTTCGATTATGCTTTTTGTGAAAGAGAAATAGGCCATGTCAGGACGTCCCCAAGGACCGTAAACAGTGAAAAATCTCAACCCAGTCGTTGGTATCCCATACAGGTGGCTGTAGGTGTGTGCCATTAATTCATTGCTTTTCTTGGTTGCTGCGTAAAGGGACACGGGGTGATCCACGTTATGGTCAGTAGAGAAAGGAGCAAGCTTGTTTCCCCCATACACTGAGCTGGAAGAAGCAAAAATCAAATGACAAATAGGATTATGTCTGCAAGCTTCCAAGATATTCATGAAGCCAACAATGTTGGAATCTATATAAGCGTACGGGTTTTGAAGTGAATAACGCACACCAGCTTGAGCTGCGAGATTGACTATATACTCAGGCTTGTACCGATCAAATATCTCGTCAACGTCGACCTTGTCCTTTATGTCAACCATATGAAAGGTAAAATCTCGGTAGCATTCTAGCAGTGCCAAACGGTCTTTCTTGAGTTGCGGATCATAGTAATTGCTTAAGTTATCAATACCTATTACTTGCCAACCCTGATCCAATAACTTCCTAGCAAGATGAAAACCTATAAAACCAGCAGAACCAGTGACTAAAATCCTCATTTTATATCAACTCCATTTGCAAAAACAAACGATAGTGTCTCTCGCCAATACCCACCCTTTATGTCCCCGAACCATACATAGACTCCCGGCTTAAAATTAGCTTCATTCATATCCCACTACAATCGATACGGCTTCAAGGAAAACACATACGAGCAGCGACCTTTGAGCTTATCCTACGATACATGACGGTTCCAACTACTGCATGTTTCGTGGAACCCTCAGTAAAATATGATCTCCCAAATGAGCCATTGTTTTAGATGGGATAATTATCCCGAAGTTAATATTAAAACAAATATATAAAACCCTTCCAATTTTCGGTAATTTCGCTGGCTAAATTACAATCCCTTAACGTTTCATCTTTCGATGTATTATGCTCCAATACTCCCTTGGCGACATTTTCATGGCCTTTATAATTTTCTTCTTGAGGCCATAACAGAACGGATCAGGAGGATTATAGGGTATGTTATTTAGTTCAGGTGCCATTCTGTCAATCAACTCTTTTACGAAGTTCTTTCGTCTCCTCTTCTTTTCTGGCAAGCATAGTAATGCGCATATAAACATCTGAGAATTATAAAGGTGGATCCGCTCGCCTAGAACCAAATCCAAACCTTGCTGTAAAGGACTTAGCCAGCCTCGTAACCTTTGCTCTAAGTAGAATCGGTCCCGCCAATCAATATCCTCAGGAAACAACTTAAGGTACTCGTTTACCCAATCTATATACTCTAAAATCCCTTTCTCCTGGTGGCGATGATGCTTTAGATTATAAAAATCAACAACTTCGTCAATTTGAGGAAGAACCCCCGGTGTCTTGAAAAGAGAGTGAAAAAAGCAAGTACCAATTTCCATTACTTGTCCTAGCAGAATTGCATCGTTATCTTGAGGCCAATCCCATTGACCACGGGCATAATACACTCTATCATTCTCTAAAATTCCTTTGGCAGTATGACTATCGAACTCCCATAGCTTCTCCCACTCCACTTCTTTCTCAGGTATCCATTGATGTTCGAAACCACATGCTCTCGCAATAAGCGGCGGTAACGACATGTCGGCATGCGATACCAAACTCGTACTGGGAAACTTACGAGAAAACCAAGGCCAGCGGTTTGTTTTCCGGTTAGTATAAGTCTTTGTGTGTATCCCAGATCTTGCCGCAGCGGCTAGTAATAGTCTGGAATCATATCCCGCGCTCAAAGGAATCCACACATTGTATTTGGTCGCAACGGCTTTCATCCCTATCAATAAACTGTGCTCAAGTATATCCAATGCTTCGGATTCGGAATATTGCATCTTCGAACTTGGAAAAAGCTGTCGAGCCTTGATTTTGCCCTCCTGTAAGTTGATTATTTGACTTGGTAATAGTGCTTTTACCAAAGGATTAGCAGATACTGGAGGGGGGTACCAGTTCATCCTACTGTTAGACAAAGGATCTTGTTCATAATTCTTTCCGATTAAATCTGATAAAATACGAACACTACTGGATACCCACAATTCTCCATCAATAAAAGCATAGTAACAACCAAGAAGCCCTGAAAAATCCATATGTAACTCTGTCGAAGTGAAAAAAACCCATCTACCTGCCCAACTACTGTATATCTCCTCTATTCTCTCGTGGCCATATTTTACCTCATCTTTTGGTTCTTTCTTCTCGGGATGTGTTTGAACTGCTATACCCATAATGTAAAATGCTGTCCCGTTCGAATCATAATCTTCTATCAAAGGAAGGCTTCTCTCATAGGACAAATACATCTTATTATTGATCTTAATTGATGTCCAATTGCCTATTTTTCCCGAATATGGTCTCGAGCCGATAACAAACTGTCTTCTATCCACCCTTTCGGTAGACATCAACATTCCTCCTCGCAACCCTCTATTACATAGAAAACATAGCCCTAGCTAACAGATCGCTTCGTGAGTGTTCCGAACGTCTAGGTATGGACTTAAACGTGAATGTGCTTAAATAAAAAAATACTGTGCAAGGATGACTATTGCTCAGTTTACTCCATCGCAATGGGTTTCTTAATCGCTTGTCGACAATATCAAAAAGTATCTACCGAAGCACTATCGATTCAGAAACCAACACTAT
>DLUN01000133.1:0-2394 GCA_003444615.1 Syntrophomonas sp. | reverse complement strand
GCTAAACCAGATTTTTCGAAGGAGCTTTCGAAGCATCAGTTTTACACGATATGGATATCTACGACTCTTTAAAACCAATCTGATAAACATGTCATGGCATGCTACATCTATACCATCACGTTTCATTATACGAATAAATCGTTCCCGCCCTGGTAATTTTGGCAACGACTCTACCAAAGCACGATTCGCCATAGCAGCAAAATGATCGGCTACACCTATGACAACTTCATCATCAGCTAATTTCTCAATCAAGAACTCTCCCTTTGCCGTGTTTACTAGACAGATTGACACGCCATTTCGGTTGTACTCTCCCCTTGACAGATTTGCTGCATGAAAATCACCTATGGTCAGGTCGGATAAGGTAACACCATTCTTGTACGCGCAATTATAGCATGAGTATCTTTTTACTATTTGAAACGCCTTGCCTAATTCAGTAGCAGCAAACTCCTGAACTTGTTTGGTTCCATCAGAATACACTGTCAAAGAACAGACTGGCTTCCAATGAAGGTTTTTAAAGCGACTTGTATAATAAACAACACGAGAACCTGATCGCTTCTCTAAGTAGGCAATGTAGCTGGAAAACACGTCGCTAGAAGTTGGCCCGTGGCATATGAGCTCACATGTATATAAATTATCAGAATCTGTATACATTTTTAGTGCTGCTACTTCACAAGGTAACCCAATAAACAAAACCTTATTTCCTCTACTTAACACTTGTTTAATCTCTTGGTATATACGATGTTTTCGAGCCTGCACATACTTAGAACCTTTAAACTTCTCTACTTTACTAAAGTCCTTCGAAATTGCATATTGTGCACCCGTATAATCTGCTGTATACTCAACACCTACAATATAAGCGCCATCAGCCAATAGCGTACGATATAAGTGCGATGCTAAGCCGCCTGATGAAGAGGACAAAAGTTCTTTCTCGTTTCTTACCCAGAAGTATAACTCGCTTATCCTTGATTCTATTTTATCCGGTATATTCTCGCTCTTTATAGGACAGCAGCTTAAGCACCTACCACAATTTGCGCATTTGTCCTTGTTTATGATCTGTGGGTACAAAAATCCGGCATCATCAGCTTTCATTTCTATAATTTCTTGTGGACATATAGTTGCGCATAACTCACATCCACAGCATTTTTTGTATGGGATCAAATCTATGTTCATCAATTTCATCATGGTCCCTCATTTCAATTTCAAAGCGTTTGCTAAGAATTGATTGGACATTTCTCTCAACTTACTTATTTTACTGTCAATAGCGTGATAGTTAACCCTAGACCTTACAATTTCACTTACTGTATTTCCATCATTATAAATATGGTTTCGTAGGCCAATTTCTCCAAGAAAATCATCTATTCTAGAGTTCCGTGAATTTTTGTCTGTAGGTTTAGTTCGATAGAAGGTAACAAATTGTTTGTGATAAATTATGGAAAATACCGTGCAATGAAATGAGTCTGTACAAACAACATCAGCGAATCTTATGTAATTGACAAAGTCTTCTACAGAAGGAGCCTCAAGAATAATATCGCCTACATCACGTACTTTCCCGGTATATGTTTCTATGTTCCTAACAGTGACCATTTTATACGATTGATCATGGCAAAACTGCTTAATAATCGAACCATATTCCACATTATCACCCAGGAGATAACAGAATACATACGGCTCATCCAGTGGTTTCTTCTTTTCTACCAACGAATCCCAGTCATTCCTAGTAATAAGCAATGTTGGATCTAGAACTACAACAGCTTTCTCACCAATTAGAGAATCAACAATTCGCTTCCCTGTAGCTTCCCTTACGCTAAGAAAATCAATTCTGGATAAAAACTCTTTTCCTCTTTTTTCCAAGCATTTGGGGATAGATGACACGCCTAGACTCGTTGCATATGAAATCTTCGTTATATCATCAGGAACAAACATCAGTGTGCTGAGATATCCAAAAAAAGCTCCCGGATGCCACTGCTGATCGCTTCCGACTATTACCGCATCGAAATCTTTCACAGCTTCACGAGCTTCCGCACGTGATGAAACAACAAGAATGTTGCTAAACCTGTCTCTAACAAAAGCGTCAATCTTACGTCTCCTTGCGGTATATGCAGCTTGCAATATAGGATTTCTATTACGCTTTTTATTTCTTAGTCGTTTCCTAAAGATACTTCTCAAAACCGGTGGCTTCGTAACAGTTCTTAAAAAGAACTCCAGCTTGTAGACATAATAATCCAAGTCCTTTTTTTCCTCAATACGGATGACTATAGGATTAAGCCCAAGCTTATCGAGATGGTACTGGAGCGCATATGACTGAAGAACCATCCCGTAATTAACCCCTCTTATCGGCGTAACCAATCCTACTTTTTTCACATTTGTCCCTCCCGCAGCTGAAGTAAGCATGCC
>DLUN01000208.1 GCA_003444615.1 Syntrophomonas sp. | reverse complement strand
CAGGAGGACCCGGACCAGTTTCTGCGCGTTGTAGAAAAAAGGGCTGACGGAATCATAGTCAGAGGTGCAAAAATGCATACCACCAGTGCCCCCTGTGTCCACTATTTTGTAGCATCCCCATCCCGGGTTATGGGAGAAGAAGACCAGGATTATGCCTTATCCTTCGCAGTTCCAGTGGATACCCCCGGCCTTACCTTTATTATCCGTCCAGCGGCCGGGCCATTGGAGCCCAAAGAAATGGAAAGTCCCATAAGCTCAGAAATCGGTTTTGTAGAATGCCTGTCCGTCTTTGAAGATGTTTTTGTTCCATGGGAAAATGTTTTCATGTGCGGAGAATGGGAGTTTACCCCCCAGTTTATCCATTACTTTTCTTCCTATGTCCGTTTGGCAAAGGGAACCTGTGTGGCAGCCAGGACCGATATCCTGACCGGGGTAACCGCCCTAGCAGCCGAATACAACGGCATCGAAAAAGCCAGCCATGTCAAAAGCAAGCTAACCGATATGATGATGACGGCCAGTTTAGGCTGGGGCTGTTCATTAGCAGCAGCCAGACAGTGCAGCATTCATCCCAGCGGTATAGCTATTCCCGATATATTGGTGTCCAATGCTGGCCTTTACCATACCCGGTTGAAATTCGTGGAGCATATGTACACCATGCAAGAAATAACCGGCGGGATTGTAACCACGGTTCCCGGGGAGAAAGATTACCAGCATCCGGAAATCGGTCCCCTGGTGGATAAGTACTTAAAAGGCAAAACCGGGGTAGCAGCTGAAGAACGTTACCGCCTGATCCAGCTGGTACAGGATATGACAGCCTCCCGACTCACCGGTTACCTGATGTCCAGTGCCATCTGTGCGGGCGGAACTCCTGAGACCAACCGGGTGGAAGTATTCCGCAATTATGACCTTCGGGAGAAAAAGGAACGGGCTAAAGTATTGGCCAAAATCAAGCCCGATCCCTATTGGGGAAGGTATTGATAACTGCGGTTTATTAATAAATACCAAAAAGGGGGGACCTAGTAAATTGCTTATATAGAGTGGAGAGTTTGCAAAAAGAAGGAAGACGCGTTTTATAAACGCAATCTTCCTCCCAAAATGTCCCGAAAAAGATTATACCAAACTTTATTAAAAAGGGGGATATTAGAATGGAAGAAAAACTATGGCATAAGTCCTATCCGTCCTTTGTTCCTCCAGCAATAGAAATTGAGAAGATATCTTGAAATATTACATCGAACTGCTCTGAGATTGCCGGAAAAAACCGTTTTTATATACCTTGGTTCTGAAATGAGTTATCGGGAATTGGATAAATACTCCAACCAATTTGCTAACGTCTTAAGAAAACTTGGAATCAAAAAGGGAGAACGAGTGGCTCTGCTTCTTCCCAACTGTCCGCAAATGATATTCGCTTATCATGGAATTTGGCGTGTTGGTGCTGTGGCAGTGCCCTGTAATCCTACCTACACTGATTCTGAATTAAAGTACCAGTTGAATGATTCGGGTGCTACCTTACTATTAACGTACGATGCTCTGGCTTCCAGAATGATTGCTCTCAGGCCTCATACCAATGTGAAAATCATTATTACCACTCGTTTAACTGACTACCTGCAGCCTTCTATTAAAGAAAAACTGCCTGTGCCCGAGCCATTGCCTACTGGAGAGAATCATTTTGAACTAATTGAACTGATGAAGGATCAGCCCGATGAATATGAGCCCCAATATGCAGGTTGGGACGAGCCCTCTATGCTGATATATACTGGCGGCACCACAGGACTACCAAAAGGGGCGGTTCTGACTGTTGGCAACAATTCATCTGCCACGCAGATAACCCGAGCCTGGTATGGCAATATGGATGAAAACGAAGTGATATTGGGTGTTTTCCCCTTTTTCCATATTGGCGGATTCAACGGAGCCCTTAATTCCACTATCAGCAAAGGCTGGACCATGGTCATGATGCCCAAGCCTGATGTAAAGGAAATGGTAGAGCTTATTTTCAAGTACAAGATTACTTTGGTGGGGGCACCACCTACCCTCTTTATTCATATGCTGCAATTACCCGAATGGCAGCAGGCAGAAGACAAGTCATTTATCAGATACTTCCTATCCGGGGCAGCACCTGTACCGGCCGCAGTAATTAAACGTCTGTATGAGGAGACCGGCTGTGGGATGATTGAGCAGGCTGGTATGACGGAGACCAGCGGGATCAATAACATTATCCCGGTGACGGGACCCTATAAACCAGGAAGTTGTGGAGTACCGCCATCAAATATGGAAACTAAAATCGTGGACATTGAGACCGGGGAGAAAGAAATGCCTATAGGAGAGGAAGGGGAAATTATTCATCGCGGTCCCAATATTATGAAAGAATACCACAACAGGCCCGAGGAAACAGCTAATGCACTGCGGAACGGTTGGCTCTATACCGGTGATATAGGCCACATGGATGAGGACGGTTATGTTTATATTGTTGATCGGAAGAAAGACATGATTCTTTCCGGAGGCAACAATATATATCCACGGGAAATAGACGAAGTACTACTGACCCATCCCGCCGTCAATCAGGTTTGTACAATTGGTGTACCGGACGAGAGGCTGGGTGAAAGAGTAAAAGCATTCATTGTATTAAAATCAGGAAAATCTGTTACCTTCGAAGAATTAGACACCTTCTGCAAGCAATATTTGGCACGCTATAAGGTTCCCAAGGAATACGAATTTACTGACAGCCTTCCAACTACCGCAGCTGGGAAAACACTGCGCTATGTTTTAAGACAACGGGAACTAGAGAAGCATAAAACAAAGGCTAAAGAAACAGAAAATATTAAGTAAAAACAAAGCTATCTTTGTACCAGACTGTCGATAAGGTTATAAAAGAATCGAGTAGGG
>DLUN01000198.1 GCA_003444615.1 Syntrophomonas sp. | reverse complement strand
CCTCCTTATGTCCGGCGTGTGGAAGTCAGGTAGTTCGTCCCCAAGGAGAAGTGGCGGTTCGCTGCGAGAATATAAGCTGTCCGGCTCGTTTGAAATAAAGCTTGATATTCTTTTCTTCTCGACCAGCCATGGATATAGAGGGGTTAGGACCAGCCATAATTGAGCAGTTGGTGGAACGGGGGATGGTTAATAAACTGGAAGACCTGTATTCCCTGCAAGCTGCTGACCTTCAATCTCTGGAACGCATGGGTGCCAAATCGGCGGCCAATTTACTGCAAGCTATAGAAGATAGCAAACAACGCCCGCTGCATCGTCTTATAACTGCTCTAGGGATCAGACACATAGGGGCTAAAACGGCCCGCATACTTACCCAGCGGTTTAAGCGTATCGAAGACTTTTTCCAGGTTACCGAAGAGGAATTGACAGCCATTCCTGAGATCGGCGCTATCATGGCCGCCAGTGTTGTAGCCTTTTTCCAGGAGCCACGCAACCAAGAAACGGTGCAAAAGCTGCAGCAGCTGGGGGTAAATACCATTGAGCCCAGCGTCGAGCCAGAAACTCAGCCTTTGGCTGGCAAAGTATTTGTGCTTACCGGCACTTTACAGACTTTGTCACGCAATGAGGCCGCTGAACTTATAGAGTCCCGGGGAGGCAAAGTATCAGCCAGTGTCAGTCGCAAAACTGATTATGTAATAGTTGGCAGTGAACCGGGCAGCAAGTACGATAAAGCGGTGCAACTGGGACTAACTATCTTAGATGAGCAAGCTTTTCTTAACCTACTTCAATCCTAAACATTGTATACATTTCTCATATGGCTTAAAATCTTTAATTACCAGCGATGGATAAGGTATAATGCTGTCATATATGCAAAAAAACGGGTATGAAGTATGACAGGTACGATTATTAATGCAGCAGCCATTATTGGAGCAGGATTAATTGGACTAACCCTGCGCAAAGGTATTCCAGAGAATATCAGCCGTACTATGCAGGATGGATTAGGCGTCCTCATCATAATTATCGGCATACAATATGGCTTAAAAGCTGACAATCTGGCAGTAATCGGTCTAAGTCTGACCCTGGGTGCCGCAGTTGGTGAATGGCGGCAATGGGAGACCCGGCTGGAGATGCTGGGAGAAAAGCTGCAGAGGCGTTTCGGTAATGGTGATAGTTCTTTTGTAAAAGGGTTTGTATCTGCTACCCTGCTGTTCTGCATAGGCGCTATGGCTGTGGTAGGAGCATTGGAAGACGGGTTGACCGGGAACTATCAAATACTTCTGGTTAAGTCTATGCTGGATGGCATTTTCTCCATGCTGTTTGCTGCTAGCATGGGGGTAGGGGTGTTGTTCTCTGCTATTCCAGTGCTGCTGTACCAAGGGGCCATCAGTTTGGGAGCAGGATTTTTAAAACCGGTTCTCACCGGTGTAATGCTGGATAACATTACTGCCTTAGGTGGCATTTTGATTGCCGGGCTGGGCTTAAATATTCTGGGAGTTACCCGGATTCGTGTTGCCAACTTGTTGCCTGGTATACTGCTGGTCCCGCTGATCATGCTTCTTTTCCAGACCCTATCCTGGTATTAACTAGACAGAGCATTCAGGGCAAAATGTGCCATAGATGCAGAATTTTAAGTTGATTGGCATTATGATATACTTTTCTCTATAATTATTGATGGAAATTGCAATGTTATTAAAAAGGGCGAAGGAGGCCGTTTAAGGTGGCTATTAGTGAAAAACAAGTGGAACAGGTTGCCTATTTAGCACGGTTGAAAATAACCGAACAGGAAAAACAGCTGTTTGCTCAGCAATTGACGGCTATTTTGGAATACGTTGAGAAGCTTAATGAACTAAACACCGAACAGGTAGAGCCTCTTCACCATATTTTACCCATATACAATGTTTTCCGAGATGATGTAGTACAACCAAGTGTTGCACGAGAAGAGATTCTGGCCAATGCCCCTTTGGTTGAAGAAGGGCAGTTCAAGGTACCCAGGATTATCTAGGGAGTGAAAGCCGTGGAATTATATGAATTGACCGGTCATGAATTAAAAGAAAAACTGGATAGTAAAGAAGTGTCCTGCCGGGAAGTTACGGAGTCTTTTATCAAGCGTATTGATGAAGTGGAGGAGCAGGTAAAAGCATTTGTAACCGTAACCGGTGAATTAGCCATGCAGCAGGCTGAAGCATATGATAAAGGGGAATCTGCTCCCGGTATAGGGGGGATACCCTACGGGTTAAAAGATATAATCTGTACCAGAGGGATTCGCACTACCGCTGCATCGAAGATGCTGGAAAACTATGTTCCCTTTTATGATGCCGCTGTAGCAGCCCGACTAGCTGAACAAAAGGGAGTGTTGTTGGGCAAACTGAACTTGGACGAGTTTGCCATGGGCTCTTCCACTGAACATTCAGCGTTTTATCCCACCAGAAACCCCTGGGATCTAGAGCGAGTTCCCGGCGGTTCATCGGGGGGCTCAGCGGCAGCAGTGGCAGCAGGGGAGGTTGCTTATGCTCTGGGCACTGATTCAGGTGGTTCCATCCGTCAACCGGCCGCATTTTGTGGTGTGGTAGGTCTAAAACCCACTTATGGAAGGGTATCCCGTTGGGGAGTAATGGCCTATGCTTCCTCCTTTGATCAAGTAGGGGTAGTGTCCCGGGACGTGAGAGATTGTGCTCTGGTAATGAATGTTGTGGCCGGACGTGATCTTCGTGACTCCACCTCAGTTGAGAAAGAAGTACCTGATTACACTGACTGTTTAACCACTGATATCAAAGGGTTAAAAATTGCTTATCCCCGGGAATATTTTCTCAATGGAGTGGACAGTGGGGTAAGTGAGGCGATTATGAATGCTCTTAAGCACTACGAGCATTTGGGAGCCATAATTGAGGAAGTATCCCTCCCCCATAGTGAATATGCCTTGCCCGCTTATTATTTGATAGCACCATCCGAAGCCAGTGCTAATATGGCTCGTTTTGATGGCGTCCGCTTTGGCTGGCGGGATGAACAAGCCGATAATGTGGTGGATATGTTTTCCGCAAGCCGGTCGGCTGGTTTTGGCGACGAAGTTAAGCGGCGCATAATGCTGGGTACTTATGCTTTGAGTTCGGGTTATTATGATGCCTATTACTTAAAAGCCCTGAAAGTACGTCGCCTCATTGCCGAAGATTTTCAGCGAGTGTTTGACGAATTTGATGTAATCGTTACCCCAACTACTCCTACCGTTGCTTTCTGTTTAGGTGAAAATAATGATGATCTATTAACTTTATACAGGAATGATATGCTGACCGTACCCATAAACATGGCCGGCCTTCCGGCTATATCCATCCCCTGTGGATTTATTAGCGGCATGCCGGTGGGCATGCAGATCGTGGCCCGGCCTTTCGCAGAAGGCACCATATTTAAGGCGGCCTATGCCTTTGAGCAAACTACTGACTATCATAAAGCTAGACCAGACCTGGGGGTGAAGA
>DLUN01000013.1 GCA_003444615.1 Syntrophomonas sp. | reverse complement strand
ATAATCCTACTGGCCCTGGCGGTCAAACTGGTTTTATAAGAGGGGGTTCAGTATGAGGAAGGTGTTGTTCATATGCACTGGCAATACCTGCCGCAGTCCAATGGCAGCCGCGATTTTTGAGAAAATGCTGGAAGAAAAGGGTGTTGGTCGCCGGGAAATAAAGGTGGAGTCAGCCGGGATTTATGCCCTGGAAAATGAAAGGGCTACCCGGGAAGCTGTAGAGGTAATGCGGAGCGCAGGTATTGATATTACTAAGCACCGGTCTCGTTTAGTAACCGAAACTATGCTGGCAGGTGCTGACCTGGTTTTGACCATGACCAGAAACCATCGCCGTCACCTGCAGGACCTATACCCCGATTATAAATACAAAGTATATACATTAGCAGAGTATTCCGGGCAGCCGGAAGAAGAGATACCAGATCCCTACGGGCAGAGCATAGAGGCTTATCGTCTAGCCCTGCAGCAGATTAAATCTCTCCTGGAACCAATTGTTGACCAATGGGAAAATTTTACGGAATAGCCATGCTAACCTTAATATATTACTCTAAAATAATATGACCGAGGTGGAGCAATTGAAAGTTGCCATAGGATGCGATCATGCTGGTTATGACTTAAAGCAGGAGATCATAGTTCACCTGCGGGCCGAAGGTTACACTATAGTGGACTGCGGTGCATTCAGCCGCGATTCGGTAGATTATCCTGATATTGCGGCGACGGTAACTGCAGCCGTATTGGAGCAAGATATTCCTGGAGTTATTATATGTGGCACGGGAATAGGCATTTCCATTGCTGCCAATAAAATAAAGGGCATACGGGCTGCCTTATGCAGTGATTGTTACACTGCCCGGATGGCCCGAGAGCATAATAATGCCAATGTTATAGCACTGGGAGCGCGGGTGATTGGACCTGGACTGGCGGTAGAAGTGGTAAAAACCTTTTTAAGTTCTTCTTTTGCAGCAGGGAGACACCAGCGCCGAGTAGAAAAGATATGTCAGCTAGAAAATACTAGCTTGAGGGAGGAGTAAAAAAAGGTGGACTATATTGATCGGTATGTCAAACCAGTAGATCCAGAGGTTGCCGAAGCTATTAACCAAGAGGAGCAGCGGCAAAACAACAAACTGGAGCTAATCGCTTCGGAGAATTTCGTGTCCCGAGCCGTCATGGCTGCCCAGGGCGGCGTGATGACCAACAAATATGCCGAGGGTTACCCCGGCAAAAGGTATTACGGGGGTTGTGAATACGTAGATGTGGTAGAAGATCTGGCTCGCCAAAGGGCCCAAGCTTTGTTTGGAGCCGAGCATGTCAATGTCCAGCCTCATTCGGGAGCCCAAGCTAATACCGCTGTTTATTTTGCTGCTCTGGCACCAGGGGATACTGTATTAGGCATGAACCTAAACCATGGCGGTCATCTTACCCATGGCAGCAAGGTTAATATATCCGGAAAGTATTTTAATTTTGTTGATTATGGAGTCAGCAAGGATACCGAAACTATTGATTATGATCAGGTACGGGAGGCAGCCTTAAAGCACCGGCCGAAAATGATTGTAGCCGGGGCCAGCGCCTACCCGCGGATTATAGACTTCCAGCGCTTTAGGGAAATAGCTGATGAAATAGGAGCTTATCTGTTTGTGGATATGGCTCACATAGCTGGTCTGGTAGCAGCTGGTGTTCATCCCTCTCCTATTCCCTATGCGGACTTTGTTACCACCACTACTCATAAGACCTTACGGGGACCGCGGGGCGGCTTGATTATGTGCCGGGAGGAATGGGGTGCTAAGATTGACAAAGCAGTATTCCCGGGTATCCAGGGCGGCCCTCTTATGCATGTTATCGCCGCCAAAGCGGTATGTTTTAAGGAAGCACTCACCGAAGAATTTAAGCAGTACCAGCAAGATATAGTAGAAAATGCCGTCGTATTGGCTAATTCTCTGATAGACAATGGTCTGAGACTGGTGTCTGGAGGAACCGACAATCATTTGATGCTGGTAGATGTGCGGCCCAAAGGACTAACTGGCCAACAGGCAGAAGAAGTACTGGAGAAAGTCAACATCACCGTTAATAAAAATGCTATTCCCTTTGATCCGGAAAAGCCAACAGTCACCAGTGGAATCCGCTTGGGGACACCGGCGTTAACCACCCGCGGGTTTAAGAAAGATGATATGATAAAGGTAGCCCAAGCTATTACTATCGCTTTAGAGCATCCTCAGGAAGATGAGTATTTACAGGAAGCCCGCCAAATAGTCAAAGTGCTTTGTGAAAAACACCCTCTGTATGGTATATGAGGGGAAATGAGGCTATCCATGATTGACACGCGTCCCAGTTGGAATGATTATTTTCTGGAAGTAGCTGATTTAGTAGCTACCCGTTCCACTTGCTTGCGTCGTCAGGTAGGAGCGGTTTTGGTTAGAGATAAACGCATAATTTCCACGGGATACAATGGAGCACCCCGTAAGCTTAAGCATTGCAGTGAAGTGGGTTGTATAAGGAGTGAAAATGATATCCCCTCGGGTCAGCGTTATGAATTATGCCGGGGGGTTCACGCTGAGCAAAACGCCATTATAAATGCAGCTTATTATGGCATTTCCACCCAGGATACGGTTATGTACTGTACTCACCAGCCCTGTATCATATGTGCGCGCAT
>DLUN01000031.1:3605-17099 GCA_003444615.1 Syntrophomonas sp. | reverse complement strand
AATCCCCGTTTGGGAGCACCGGAAAAATGTATAGATCTGTGTGGTGCAGGAGTAGTTTTTAAGCTGGCACAGAGTCTGGGATCAGACCTAGTATCTAAAAGGCAACTTGATGAATGGATAGAGCTGGCTGCTCTGGCCACCATAGCAGATATAGTGCCCTTACGTGGAGAGAATCGAATTTTGGTCAGAGAGGGCTTGGCCAGCATGAAGAACACGGAACGTCCTGGACTAAAAGCTCTGTTACGGGAAAGTAAAATAATAGGGCAAGATCTGCAAACTTATCATGCAGCATTTATTATAGCACCGCGGTTAAATTCTGCGGGTCGTCTAAAGAGCGCTAGTTTGGCCGTTGATTTATTAATGGCCCAAGATGAAAGTTATGCCTACACAATAGCCAGGGAATTGTGTTTCTTAAACGAAGAGCGTAAGAGAATTGAGCAGGCTGTGGTGGAGGAAGCTGCAGCGAGTGTTGACAATATGGATGAAGCTGCTAGGCAAGGTATACTTATGGTGGATGGGGAATTCTGGCATCCAGGAGTCATAGGTATCGCGGCTTCACGCTTAGCCGATAAATACAGTAAACCTGTTGTGCTGATTTCTTGGGAGGGAGATCGGGGAAGAGGCTCGGCGCGCAGTGTACCCGGATTCAATTTATACAATGCTCTATATTCTTGCCGCGATTCTTTGGAGCAGTTCGGAGGCCATGCTATGGCAGCGGGACTCTCCTTAAATCGGACCCAAGTGGCAGAATTTCGCCGTCAGTTACTTAAGCAAGCCCAAATAGATAAACCTGTGGCTGATACAACCGTTTACTTGGAAGGTGAGCTGTTTTCCCATGAGCTAAGTATCGAGATGGCAGATGAATTGAAGAAATTAGAACCCTACGGAGAAGGAAATCCAGTTCCTCTATTTTTGATTCATCATGACAGAGTCGAACAGGCAGCATTAGTAGGTTCCAATCATAGCCATTTTCGAGCCATAGTGCAGCCTGGAAATATACCCTTGATAGCCTTCGGGCGATCAGAGTGGATAAACTACCCTCTGAAACAGTGCCGTTTTGATTTGTTAGCCAGCTTAGAAGTCAACTCCTATCTGGGCCGGGAAAATGTACAAATAAAGGCTACTCATCTTATACCCACCTATAGACAACAGACTACCATTTTAGACCAGCCACTAATAAATGTATTGCAGCAGACTATAGACATTTTGCGAAGCGGTCAGCCGGCAGTTTTCATATTCCCCACCTATCGTGTATTATGTTATTATCAGCAATTATTGAGAACCCTGATTAGACCTGACTTGCTCTATCCGCTTCATGGACATCTTTCCAGTGAACAGCAGCTCACAGCAACGACAGATTTGTTAAGGAGCCAATCGAGATTATTTCTAATAACGGAACCTTACTGGCATTATTTATATAGATTAAAACACGACCTATTAAAAACACCGGGCTTGGTTGTGAAGCTTTGGTCTTCCCACCAGAGCCCCCGGGTGAGTGACAAAGAAAAGCATTATCCAGAACGGGCAGCATATCCTCAGTTAAGGCTCCATGAGATTATGCCCAAGGTTTCCTCACCTGCTCTGTTTTACATTAATAATACTGATACGAAAATGAGACTGACCGGATTGTCCTCAGCATCTGTAACCGTATCAGATTGGTCTTTTAGCCTGCCCGATTATGACGAATACAGCGATAATCACCATAATCAGCCTGATCTCTGGTTAGCTAAAGATAACGGAACCCATGCCCAACAGGTAGTTTTGGCTGATCCGCCTTATAGTGAATATGAGGCCTTGATTTTGGCTAGTCAGATAAAAACCGCCTATTCACCGGTTTCCCTTAAGGTTGATTTTGATGAGGAGCAATTAAAAAGTGTGCGAGATACTTTGCAGCAATTATACCCAGAACGCAGCATGATAGCTAAGATGGCAGCCTGGATGAGTAACTTCACCACCAAAGGCCTTATTAGAGAGGAACTGGGGACTTTAGTGGCAGATATAACCAGAACCACAGGTTTTTTATTTAATGAACGGCAAGTGTTGAATTCGCTGCGGATTATGTCTGATTTAGGGTTGTGCCTGTATCGGAAAAAGGGTAGTATTATTGAAATAAAAGTACTCTCTACTACATCGCCTACTCTTGATTTGGCTGATTCTTCTTATTATCGAGAGGGGCAAGCGGAGAAGCGAGCGTTTGCGAAATGGGAACAATGGGTAAAAGAGCAGATGGCATGGTGATCAATGTTATGGGACCAGAGCTTATCATTGAGAGAATTAAACAATACGATCCATTTGCTGATGTGGAGCTGATTGAAAAGGCGTTCAATCTTGCTCAAATAGCCCATTCTGGCCAAAAACGAATATCCGGAGAACCCTATATTATTCATCCTGTGGAAGTGGCCCTGATACTGACGGATATCGAAATGGATTCAGCATCCATTTGTGCTGCTCTATTGCATGATGTTATTGAGGATACAGATATGAGTTATGTGGCAATTGAACGCGAATTCGGTGAAGAGATTGCCTTACTAGTTGATGGAGTTACCAAGTTAAGTCGTATTAATTTTAAATCTAAGGAAGATGCCCAAGCCGAAAATTTGCGCAAGATGTTTATAGCCATGGCTAAAGATATTCGGGTCATATTGATTAAATTAGCGGACCGCTTACACAATATGCGTACTTTACAGTTCCAAAATGAACGAAAACAAAAAGAGATTGCCCTGGAAACCATGGAAATTTTCGCTCCTCTAGCCCATCGCCTAGGGATTTTTAAGTTTAAATGGGAATTAGAAGACCTATCATTTTCTTATTTAGAACCAGAAATCTATCATGAAATTGCCAAGCGCTTGAAGCAAAAACGCAAAGAACGTGAAGATTACGTACATGAACTGATCCAGCAGATTAGTGGTGGGTTGGAGCAAACAGGAATTGAAGCTGATATCAAAGGTCGACCTAAGAATATTTACAGTATTTATAAAAAAATGCTCAAACAGGGCAAAGACATGGATGAAATATATGACAAAATTGCTATTCGCGTTGTGGTAAATAATATTCGTGATTGCTACGGAGTCCTGGGTACTATCCATACCATGTGGAAGCCACTGCCCGGTCGTTTCAAAGATTACATAGCAACCCCCAAACCCAATTTATACCAGTCTTTGCATACCACCTTGATCGGCAAGGGGGGCGAACCATTTGAAGTGCAGATACGCACCTGGGATATGCACCGTACTGCTGAATATGGTATTGCAGCCCACTGGCGCTACAAGGAAGGGATTAATCCTAAGGAAAAGACATTTGATGAGAAGTTATCCTGGTTGCGCCAAATTTTGGAGTGGCAGCAGGAAGTAAAAGATACCCGTGAATTTATGGAGTCACTTAAAATAGACCTATTTAATGATACAGTATTTGTTTTTACGCCTAAGGGCAAAGTCATCGAACTGCCCAAAGGAGCATGTCCGGTTGATTTTGCCTATCGGGTTCATACCGAAGTAGGACATCAATGTATTGGCGCTAAGGTAAATGGGCGCATAGTGCCACTGGACTTCCCCCTAAGTAATGGTGACATAGTTGAAATAATGACTTCCAAGAGCTCTACCGGTCCCAGTTATGATTGGCTTACTTTTGTGAAGACTTCTTCAGCTAAGAGTCGTATTAAACAGTGGTTTAAAAGGGAGCAACGCCAAGCTAACATATTGAAAGGCCACGATCTGCTGGAGAAGGAGTTGCGGAAAAAGCACTTCAGTACCAAAGAGTTTTTAAGTGAGGATAAATTATTGGAAGTGGCCCGGCGGTTTGGTTTTAATTCTGCTGATGATTTATGTGCAGCCGTCGGGGACGGTAATGTTACCGTTAATCAGGTGCTGAATAAACAAAAAGAGTTATTTTTCCACGATGCCCATGTAGAAGACATGGTACCTGTTGATGTTCAAACCCGGGTTATACCGCATTTGGAAAGGGACAGCAGTGCCCTGCGTATAAAGGGTGTGGATGATGTTGCTATCCGGTTGTCCCGTTGCTGTAATCCTTTGCCCGGTGACCCGGTATTAGGCTATATAACCCGGGGAAGGGGAGTGTCGGTACATCGTCAGGATTGCCCAAACCTCATAAATTACCTGCGCACGGAAAAAGACCGGATCATTGAGGTGGAATGGGTCGAAGAACGGGGTATTTATACCGTGGAATTAGAAGTGAAGGCTATGGACCGTTCTCGCTTAACTGCTGATGTAATGAACGTTATTGCCGATATGCGTATAAATATTCTATCCGTGTTTTCCCGGGTTACCAAAAACAATCTGGCCATAATGAACTTAAAACTGGAAATCAAAGATATGTCCCATATGCATGCAGTTATGCAGCGCATTCAAAAAATAAAAGACATTTTAGAAGTACGGCGAGTATTGCCCGGTGAAGTCAGAGGTGATTCCTAGTGAGAGCAGTGGTACAAAGAACCAGAAGCAGTAAAGTATTAGTAAATGAGCAAGTAGTGGGGCAAGCAGGACCAGGTTTGACAGTTTTGTTGGGAATCAAACGCGGTGATCAGCCTAAGGATGCTGAGTATATGATAGATAAGATAATCAATTTGAGGATTTTTGAGGATGAACAAGGCAAGATGAACAGGTCCCTACTGGACTGTAACGGAGAAATACTTCTAATCAGCCAGTTTACTTTATATGGTGATGCTCGCCGGGGAAGGCGGCCAGGTTTTTCCGATGCGGAACTTCCTGAGCTAGCTCAACCACTGTTTGAATACTGCTGTCAATTAATTAGAAATAAAGGTATTAACGTTGCAACGGGCTTATTTGGAGAACACATGGTGGTGACCATGGAAAATGATGGACCTTGTACTATCATAATAGACAGTGAGCGGATTTTTTGAAGGAGGCAGGGTAAAAGTGATATTAAAAGGACTTGAAATCAGTGCTATGGGTGTAAACTGTTACATTGTAGGGTGTGAAGAAACCAAAGAGGTAGCAGTTATAGATCCGGGAGGCAACCCCCGGGGAATTGTAAAGCTGCTGGAGCAAGATGAGCTAAAAGCGGTGTACATCATCAATACCCATGGACATATTGATCATATTGGCGGCAACCGGGGAGTAAAAGAAGCAACCAATGCCAAGATTCTAATTCACGAAGATGATGCTAAAATGCTGGTCAATCCAGTTTCAAACTTTTCTTTATTAATGGGCAGCAAAGTAACCAGTCCTGCTGCTGATCAGCTCCTGCGCCACGGCGATATCATAAAGATTGGCAATACCGTGGAACTGGAAGTTATACACACACCGGGGCATAGTCCGGGTGGAATTTGCTTGAAAACAGGTAATATTATCTTCGTAGGGGATACTCTTTTTTATGGTTCAATAGGCCGAACTGATTTTCCAGGAGGATCCTACAAACAATTGATTAAAAGCATTAAAGAGCGTTTGCTATGCTTTGATGATGATGTGGTATGTTATCCAGGGCATGGCCCGGCTACTACCATTGGCTTTGAAAGAGAGAATAACCCTTTTTTATAAAAAAACTGTTTACAAAGATGCTAGTACCATGCTATCATAGTTTTCAACTACAAAAACGAAATGCCATGAACAAGTAAAGTAAAAGTAGGGAACTATGCAGAGAGGAGATGCCAGCGGCTGAAAGCATCTCTATAGAGAAGCACTTTGAAGTTCACTTGGGAGCACCCGGCTGAAACCATAGGGTAAGTAGGTCGAGGCGGAAACTTCCACCGTTAAACGGAAGGGGATATCGGAACAACCTGTATCCTTGTCAAGCGGGCCTTTTCAGGCAACATGGGTGGTACCGCGGGAAGTCAGCTTCTCGTCCCATTAGGGATGAGAAGTTTTTTGTTTTTATATACAGGTTAGTCTTGTATCCTTTGTTAAGTGGGCTGAATAAGCCAAGTTGGGTGGTACCGCGGGAAGTTTAAACCTCTCGTCCCTTGAGGATGAGAGGTTTTGTATTTTATGGAGGTGTAATTAATGAAAGGTCTAAAAAAGAAACTGGCTGATAATATGTTGGTCTTGCGTAATTCCCATCAATCAACCACAGTTATTAATGTAAAGGGATGCCCCATAGGGGGAGAATCGGTAGTGGTTGTGGCTGGGCCATGCGCTATAGAAAATGAGGATTTATTAAAGGAAACCGCTTTTAAGGTAAGAGGGTCAGGGGCAGTAATGCTGCGAGGCGGCGCTTATAAGCCTCGCACTTCTCCCTACAGTTTCCAGGGGTTGGGAGAAGAGGGGCTAAAGATACTGGCGCGCATTGGAGAAGAGATGAATATGCCGGTAGTTACTGAAGTAATGGATAGTGAGGATCTGGACCTGTTATGTGAATACACCGACATTCTTCAGGTGGGAGCGCGGAATATGCAGAACTTCTCTTTGTTGAAGAAAATAGGCCGAATCGATATGCCGGTTATATTGAAACGAGGGCTGGCCGCAACCATAGAGGAGTGGCTGTCAGCTGCCGAATATATACTGGCGGGCGGTAATTCCCAAGTGATACTGTGTGAGCGCGGAGTAAGAACAGCTGAAACCTGGACCCGCAATACCCTGGATTTATCAGCTGTAGCTCTGGTTAAAGAGCTCTCTCATCTGCCGGTGATAGTGGATCCTAGTCATGGTACTGGGGTACGTAGTCTGGTTGCCCCTATGGCACGGGCGGCGGTTGCTGCAGGAGCTGATGGTATTATGGTTGAGGTTCACCCTGTTCCAGAAAGGGCTTTGTCTGATGGGGACCAATCTCTAACCCCTAAAGGTTTTAGCAAACTGATGAAAGAATTGGAGCCCATTGCCCGAGCAGTAGGAAGGAGAATCTATTAATGATAATGGGAATCTTGGGGCCTCAGGGAACTTTTAGCGAAGCAGCCGCTATCAGCTATTGTTCACCGGAGACAGAGCTAGTTTATGCTGAATCCATTCAAGAACTTTTCATAATGCTGGGGCAACAGGTGGTGTCCGATATTTTGATACCATTTGAGAACTCATCTGCCGGCATTTTAAGAAAAAGTTTGGCTGGTCTCATGGAGTATCCGGTCACTATTAAAGGCGAAACTATAGTACCCATTGAACAGCATCTGATGTCTTTACATGAGTATGAACTCACAGAAATAGAATTAGTAGTCACTCAACCGGCGGTTTTAGCTCAATGCGAAAATTATCTAAAAAGTCATCTCCCGGTTGCACGCATAGAGATTGCTGAAAGTACGGCCCGTGCTGCCCAAGTGGTGGCAAGAGAGTCTCGCAGGGCAGCGGCTATAGGGCCTAGGCAGGCAGCACAAAACTATGGGCTTATTGTATTAGCCAGTGGTATTCAGCAAGAGGACAACTGCACCCGCTTTTTACACCTGAGCAAACGAGAGGTCTTATGGTCTGATAGCGGAGCAGGTGATAAAGGCAGTATACTATTGGAACTGGAGAACCAGCCGGGTGCTTTGTATAAAGCAATAGAGATATTCGCTCGCCGGAATATAAATCTATGCAAAATTGAGTCCTATCCGGTTAACAATAAAAAAGGTTACCGGTTTTATATCGAAGCCCACATGCCTGGCGAAAATTTAATAATAAAAGATTTGCTGGGCGAGCTGGATAACCATTGCAGGAAAATAACCTATTTAGGTAAGTATAAGCAGCACAGGGAGGATATCAAGTGCTAATTCAAACCACTTTCCAGCCAGAGCAATTATATGCGGCTGTTCATGAACTAGTCCGTATGGCCTATCCCAAACATGAGCTGACCAGGGATGAATCTGAACTGGCCGGTATTAAAATGCACATGGAAATGCAGGTAAACGGAGAACAGGTTTGTTTATTCGGGTGGATGACCCAAAGGGATAAGCGCACCGTTCGAGAGGAAAAACATGACATTAAGTGGACCGGAGATACCAGGCGTAGGGAGATAAACAGAATGGTACGGCGTTTCGCCTATGACCTCTTGGTGGAACACACTGGCCAGTCGATAAACAGCTATGGAATACTGACCGGGATGAGACCAGTTAAGCTGGTACATCGTATGCTGGATCAAGGCATGGACACTGAGCACATCAGAGAGCAATTAACAGACAGCTTTCGTATGAGCCCCGAAAAAGCAGAATTAATAATGGAGGTAGCCGCCAATAATTATCCCTATTTAGTAAGGAAACAGCAGGCTAATAACATAATTGGACTTTATATCGGCATACCATTTTGCCCGACTCGCTGTTACTATTGTTCCTTTCCTGGAGCTGTCTATAAGCCCGGCGATTCTTTGCAGTCTTTCCTAACCGCCCTGTATCAAGAAATGGAGGCTATTGCAAAATGTCTTAAAGAAATGGACACCAGTGTACAAAGCATTTATATAGGTGGAGGCACCCCTACCGTGCTCTCGGAGATAGAATTGGAGCAATTGTTTAACCATTTGCAACGACTGTTTATTTCATCAGCGACTGCCGAGATCACGGTAGAGGCGGGCAGACCCGATACTCTTTCCCCCAGGAAACTAAAACTCCTTAAGGATGGGGGAACCAATCGGATCTGCATTAATCCTCAGACTATGAATGATGAGACCCTGGTCAAAATAGGCCGGGCTCATAATCGAAAGGAAGTGGTACGATCAGTTATCTGGGCAAGAGAAGCGGGTTTTAAGCAACTGAATATGGATTTAATTGTTGGTCTTCCTGATGAAGGCAGTCAGGACTACCAGCGCACAGCAGAGGATATTCTTGCCTTAGCCCCGGAGAATATTACCGTACATACTTTGGCGGTAAAAAGGGGCTCGCGCATGGCAGAACGGGAAGGACGTGAGTCAGTGGGAGACCGTATTAAAAATGTTCAAGAGGGTCTTACATTGATGGACCGACTTTTTCGAGACAACTATTATAAGCCCTACTACCTGTATCGACAAAAATATATGCAAGCCAGTATGGAAAACATCGGTTACTCCAAGCCCGGCCATTTCTGCCTATACAATATGAATATGATTGAAGAATGTCAGACTATTGTCGGTTTAGGGGGAGGTGCAGCCAGTAAATTTATAAATGCCAGTGATGGCGGGCTCCGGTCATTTTATAATCCCAAAAATCCTGTTGCCTATGCGGAAACCGTCGATAAGTTAATAGCTACTAAAGTTGACAACCTTAAGGCCGTACATTAGAATTATCCAAGAATTACTCAAGGTCTGGAGGTGCTTTATGAAGATCAAAGCTCCCCGGGGTACATATGATATCCTACCGGAAGAAGCAGTTAAATGGCAGTGGATGGAGCAGATCATACAAGAGACCGCGCGGCGGTTTGGGTATCGCGAAATTCGCACGCCTATTTTTGAACACACCGAACTGTTTCAGCGCGGCATTGGAGAAAGCACCGACATCGTAACTAAGGAGATGTACACCTTTGCGGACAAGAGCAAGCGCAGCTTGACTCTGCGGCCGGAAGGTACGGCACCGTGTACACGGGCTTTAATTGAACACAGCCAATATAACGGTACCTTGCCGGTCAAATGGTATTACATCGGTCCTATGTTTCGATATGACCGGCCCCAAACCGGACGCTATAGACAGTTTCATCAATTTGGTGTGGAAGCTTTCGGCAGCCGTAGCCCCTATCTTGACGCAGAAGTAATCTTTTTATTAGTGGAGATACTGCAAAGAATGGGGCTGGCGGAATACGAATTACACCTGAATTCCGTGGGCTGCCCGGTATGTCGGGAACACTATCGACAAAAGCTGATAGAGCATATTGCTCCCGTAAAGGAGAAGCTGTGTAAAGACTGTCAGGTTCGCTATCTGCAGAATCCTTTAAGAGTTTTGGACTGTAAAGAAGCCTCTTGCCATCAGGCCATTGTCAACTTCCCAACTCTAATGGACAGCTTGTGCGATGATTGCAGTAGTCACTACAGTATGGTGCAAAAGACTTTGCAGGCCAATGGAATTGACTATATCCATGACGATAATTTGGTCCGTGGCTTGGATTACTATACTAATACAGCTTTTGAAATTCACATACCTGGAATAGGGGCTCAAAGTGCTGTAGGAGGTGGGGGACGCTACGATGGTTTGGTTGAATCCTGCGGTGGGCCCTCACTGCCCGGCATAGGTTTTGCTCTGGGTTTGGAGCGGCTTTTGTTAGCCGTGGATAAACTAGGCTGTGTTCCTGAGCTTAGACAACCCTTGGATGTTTTTATTACCGTGATGCAGGATGATCTTGAACCACAAGCGATCTCGCTACTATTAAAGCTGCGTCAACAGGGGCTATCCGCAGATAAGGATTATAGCGGAAAAAGTGGCCGAGCTCAAATGAAACTGGCTGATAAATTAGGAGCCAGATATGTTATTCTATTAGGCGAAGATGAGATTAAGGGCAATTTTGTTACCGTTCGCGACATGCAGAGTAAAGAGCAATTCAAGATAGAGGAAGGACTGGTCCCTTTTTTAAGGGCACGCTTGGATAACCGTTAGGAGGAACAACAGAGAATGAAGAGGACGCACAGTGCTACGGACTTGACCGTTGATCATGCCGGACAAGAAGTTGTATTAAATGGTTGGGTAGATACGCGACGCGACCACGGAGGGTTAGTATTTATCGACCTGCGTGATCGTTCAGGAATCATTCAAGTGGTATTCAGTCCCGATTTCGACCAGGAATCCTTTCACCTGGCGGAGCAGGTTCGGAGTGAATACGTAATCGCCGTCAGAGGAGAAGTTCGACGGAGGCCTGAAGATACAGAAAATCCCAATCTTAAAACAGGATTGATCGAAGTATACGCCCGGCAGATGGAGGTATTTAGTCCTGCGAAAACGCCTCCCTTCTATATAGAAGACGGGATTGAGGTAGACGAGACGCTGCGCTTACGTTATCGCTATCTGGACTTAAGAAGACCGGAAATGCGTGAATGTATGATCCTGAGGCATCGCGTCACCCAGACTATGCGGTCCTTTCTCGACCAGCGCGGGTTCATAGAAATTGAAACCCCCATACTCACTAAAAGTTCTCCCGAAGGAGCTCGGGATTATTTGGTACCCAGCCGGGTTCATCCTGGTGAGTTTTTTGCTCTTCCCCAATCTCCTCAGATTTTTAAGCAGATTCTGATGGTGGCTGGTATGGAAAAATACTTTCAGATTGCCCGCTGTTTCCGGGATGAGGATTTGCGGGCCGATCGGCAGCCAGAGTTTACCCAGCTGGATATGGAAATGTCTTTTGTGGATGAAGAGGAAGTTTTCTCTTTGGTAGAAGATTTAATGGCTGCCCTGTTTGAGAAAGGATTGGGGCAAACCATACCCACCCCCTTTCCCCGGATAACCTATGAAGAGGCCATGCTCAAATATGGTTCTGACAAACCAGATCTGCGTTTCGGGTTGGAGATAGTAGAACTTACTGACCTGGTACAAGATGTGGAGTTTAAGGTATTTTCTTCGGCAGTTAAAGCAGGTGGTGTGGTTCGAGCCATAAATGCTAAAGGATGTGCCAGTTTTACCAGACGAGAAATTGACGAGCTTACTAAAATTGCTGTGGACCATGGTGCCAAGGGGATGGCCTGGATCATCGTAACCGAGGACGAGCTCCGCTCACCCATTACCAAGTTCTTCACTACGGAACAGATAGAACGGGTACTGCAGACCTTGGATGCCCAACCGGGAGACTTGCTGTTGTTCAGCGCCGATTCAGCCACTACGGTAGCTAGAGTTATGGGGGCAATTCGCCTGGAACTTGGCAAACGACTTGGCCTAATTGATGATACACAGCTGTCGTTTGCTTGGGTAACTGAGTTCCCTCTGCTGGAGTATGATGAGGAAGAAAAGCGCTATGTGGCTGTTCACCATATGTTCACCTCACCGCGGGTGGAAGATATCGGCCTTCTGGATAATAATCCCCTGCAAGCTAAATCCAGAGCCTATGACCTGATTCTGAATGGTACCGAAATCGGTGGAGGCAGTATTCGTATTCATCGCCGGGATTGGCAGGAAAAGATGTTTAAGCTGGTAGGCTTAACTTCTGAAGAAGCCTACGATAAATTCGGTTATATGCTGGATGCCTTTGAATATGGAACTCCGCCGCATGGTGGTATAGCTTTTGGCGTAGATAGATTGGTAATGATTATGGCCGGGCGCAGCAGTATCAGAGATGTGATAGCTTTTCCCAAGACCCAGAGTGCTTCCTGTCTGCTTACGCAAGCACCTTCTCCGGTGAGCTCCAAACAGCTGCGGGAATTATCGTTAAAAATCCGGGAAAAGTAAGATAGAAGTGGGAAAACTGGCTTATAATAACAGTGCTCTTATCTTGAAGTAACGGGCATGGTGTGATATATTTTACCTAGCAATAGTCAATTGTTACAGGAAATCCCTGCTGTGTGCGTGTCTTGCCGTAAGTTTTTGCCAACACCAAAAACTAGGGAATTCGTCTCCGTATGTGGCCTGTACGCCCGGTTAACCGGGACACATAAAGCATGTGGGAGAATACCCACCTGTCGAGGACAGGTTTAAACTACGGCTACCACGGCTCGGTGGGGTTTTTTTGCGGAGGTATACAGCAAATTATGGAAGAATTCTTGCAGCGGACCTCTTTATTAATCGACCAAGACGGAATGAGGCGTTTACAAAAAGCTTCCATAATTGTAATAGGTTTGGGCGGAGTCGGTTCATATGCTGCCGAGGGGTTAGCTCGTAGTGGCATAGGGCATCTGACTCTGGTAGATAGAGATCGAATAGAAGCCAGCAATATTAACCGGCAACTTCCTGCTTTGCACTCCACTATTGGCCAACTAAAATGCCAGGTTATGGCCGAGCGGATACGAGATATCAATCCAAATGTGGATTTGCGTGTTCTGGCGTTAGAGTATAATGCTAATACGGCCGATGCCATTTTTAACCAGTCTTATGATTTTGTCCTGGATGCCATTGATTCTTTGCCGGACAAAATACACCTGATTAAACATTGCCTAGAAAAAGGATTGCCCATAATTAGCTCTATGGGCGCTGCTAATCGTTATGACCCGCTTAAATTTCAGATAACTGACATAAAAAACACTCATACCTGTCCAATGGCCCGGAAAGTAAGAAGAGAGTTACGCCAACTCGGTATTGTTGGCGGGGTGCCTGTGGTGTTCTCCACTGAGAAACCTCGTACACTGCCGGGTGATCTATCAACCCGATTGGGAAGCCTTAGCTTTGTTCCTGGAACTGCTGGTCTAGCCATGGCTGGCTATGTTGTCAACCGCATTGGGCAGATTAGAAGGGAGAATTAGTGTACAAAACTAATAATATGATTTTAAGTGATTATACTTATTGATAACTTACTGGAGAATTTGGGCGAGGGGCGAAAATCGGAGTTTCTATGAATAGTGCCTTTTGTCGCAATAATGTAATAATTTTCATGGCAGGCAGGAAATAGATATTAGGAGGTAGAATTTAATGTCCTACTGGGATCGCGAAAAAGAGTGTATGCCTCGTGAGGATATAGAAAAACTTCAACTAAGGAGATTGAAGGAAACCGTATATCGGGTTTATGCTTTTGTTCCCTCTTA
>DLUN01000031.1:3439-3590 GCA_003444615.1 Syntrophomonas sp. | reverse complement strand
TATGTTGTCAACCGCATTGGGCAGGTTATAAGGGAGAATTAGTGTACAAAACTAATATATGATTTTAAGTGATCATACTGATCGATAACTTACTGTAGAAATATAGGCGAGGGGCGAAAATCGGAGCTTTCTATGAATAGTGCCTTTTGTC
>DLUN01000031.1:0-3292 GCA_003444615.1 Syntrophomonas sp. | reverse complement strand
ATGAACGAGGTCATAAGAATACATTCCTCTTCGGGAACTACGGGAAAACCTACCGTGGTGGGTTACTCCAAACGCGATATTGACATCTGGGCGGAGTTAATGGCCAGAGCCTTAACCTGTGCAGGTGCCAATCGCTATTCCATCATACAGAATTCTTATGGCTATGGATTATTCACTGGTGGCCTAGGAGTGCATTATGGAGCTGAAAAACTAGGTGCATCTGTTATCCCTACCTCGGGGGGGAATACCAAAAGGCAGATAATGCTTATGCAGGATTTTGGCAGCACAGTTTTGACGTGTACACCTTCTTATGCTTTATTTATTCATGAAGTAATGGAGGAAATGGGAGTCAGGCCCTCAGACACTAAATTACAGTGTGGTATTTTTGGAGCCGAACCCTGGTCAGAAAACATGCGGCGTGAAATTGAGAATAAACTCCAGATTGATGCCTTTGACATATATGGATTAAGC
Organism: Syntrophomonas sp.; assembly: GCA_003444615.1. Taxonomy (GTDB): domain Bacteria; phylum Bacillota; class Syntrophomonadia; order Syntrophomonadales; family Syntrophomonadaceae; genus DTU018. The sequence continues at coordinate 2,821 of DLUN01000031.1, read as the reverse complement.
GAAATCATAGGCCCGGGAGTAGCCATTGAATGCCCGGTTAAAAACGGACTTCATTTGGCCGAAGATCATTTTATTGCGGAAATAATCGATCCCGATTCAGGACAAAGATTACCGGAAGGGTCTCCAGGCGAACTGGTCATCACTACCATTACCAAAGAGGCCTTGCCAATGATACGCTACCGGACCAGAGATCTTACCAGACTTGATAGTTCGGTATGTGAATGTGGCAGAACCCATGTTCGCATGCAGAAAGTATTGGGTCGTTCCGATGATATGGTTATCATTCGGGGTGTAAACGTATTTCCGTCTATGGTGGAAAGTGTTTTGCTGGATATCCCGGGGGTTGAGCCCCATTATCTCCTTGTAGTAGATCGCAAAGGCACTCTGGATGTACTAGAAGTCAGAGTTGAAGTATCAGAAAAGGTATTTTCCGATGAAGTACGTAAACTTGAAGAACTGGGGGCTACTATCACCAAAGAATTGGAAAGCGCTCTGGGAATAGGTGTAAAAGTTCGCTTAGTTGAACCGAAGTCTATTACTAGAAGTGAAGGTAAGTCGCAAAGAGTTATAGACAGAAGAAATATGTAAGGAGGGGCAGTATGGCGAAACAAATATCGGTATTCCTGGAGAACAAAGCCGGACGTCTAGCCCATGTGACTCGCGTGCTTGGAGAGGCGGGGATTAATATTCGCGCCCTGTCTATTGCTGATACCTCTGACTTTGGAATATTAAGAATCATAGTTAACGATCCGGAGAAAGCCTATCGCATATTAAAGGAAGCAGATTTCACTGTAAGTGAAACTGAAGTAATAGCGGTACAGGTACCCGATTCTCCAGGAGGATTGGCCACCGTTTTAGAACAAATGTCGGATGCTGACCTCAATATAGAATACCTATACGCTTTTTTGGGCACGTCTGAAAGCGATGCCCTGGTTATTTTCAAAGTGGAAGATATTGCCAAAGCACGGCAGACTTTTAAGGAAAAAGGTATACGGTTTATTGATGAACAACAGCTGTATAGATTGTAAAGCTATATTATCGGTGGGAGTCTCTCTAAAGGGACTCCCTGGCCTTTTATTACTGTAATGTAATAATTTGTAAAACAATAAATATTAATGCTAATTAGCACATTACCGCTTTCGTCATCGCATATCAACCGCACTTCAGTTACTGTATATTTATAGATTTCGTAGTAATTGCAGCATCATTCCTTGTTCCTTCCTAACAATGACCGAAAGAACTTGGTGAAGGAGGTGAACAAATGAAAAAAGCTATTGGTCTAGGTTTAATCGTCGGTGTGTTTTTTGCCCTGTTTGTATTGTTTCAGAATTATCTAGGAGCCACTGCTTTTTACATTGCCGCGGTCGCTATGGCCATGTTTGCAGTGCTTGGTCCCTTTGGTGACTTCCTAAAAGCAGCTATCGCTATGCTAATTGGCGTAGTAGTTGGGTTGGCTTCTATGATAGTCCTGGCTCTCTTCTTTCCCCTTCCCCCCGATAACCTCATGTTTGTGGCAATAGTATCAGGTATTGCGCTCTTCCTGCTGGTGGTGCTATCAGTAACCGGCTTGAGAATTGATGCCATGTTCTTAGGATGGGCTGCCTGTTTGGCTGGTTTGTATCCTACTTATGTTGCTGATGCAGCTTCACTGGCTACAGCGGCTTTGCCTGCAGCTATCGGAGTTAGTGTATCTCTGATGGTAGGCCTGGTTATGTCACTACTGGTTATTAAGATCGCTATGACGGTTAACCGATAATTAAGGAAGGGAGGGGTATGAGATGCTGAGAAAACCCAAATTTCACAAATTGTTAACCCTGTTCATGGTCTTGTCCTTGGTTTTAGTACTACCGCTGAGTGCCGCTGGTTCAGGAGCAGCACCTGAAAACATAATCGATAATGAACTGGTAGTGTCCACTCTAGGTGAAGATGGTACTATTACCGGGATGCAGGTTTTGAATCACATAAGAGTATTTGGAGAAGGAGCTTATTCTATTGAAGATTCCAGTAGGTTTAAGCTTTCATCCATAAGAAATCTATACAGCTCTGATAAAATCAATCTGAGTGATGGCAAAATCAATATGAATATTACTGCTGAAGGTTTTTCAGATTTATACTATTTGGCCCAGCTAGATCAGGAGGAAATAGCTAAAGTTGATTTGCCAGTAAGCGTAAATCTGGAGTACTATTTAGATGGCCAAAAAGTCCAGCCTTCACAGATGGCTGGCAAATCCGGTCAGGTTAAAATAGTAATTGAGGTTGAAAACCTTACGGGTGAACCACAGATGCTGGAATTTAAGGACTCCGATGGCGAGACGGTGACCCAGGAAATGATGGTTTATACTCCTTATGCAGTCTCAATAAGCGGGGTGGATCTGGACAACAGCAAGTTTGCCAATATTAAGGCTCCGGGAGTAGCCGGAGAATCCCCCGAAGGAGTACTGGCCAATGTTCAGGGGGTTACTTCTGTAAGCTGGACCGTTCCCTTGATTCCACCAGCATATCCAGCCAAGCAGTACGTTGTCTTGGAAGCTGATGGAAAGAATATCGAAATGCCCAGTTTCAATATTGGGGTTATGCCGATACTACCCACCACTTCTTCCATTGACAATCTTACCAGCAGTTTAACTCAGTTATACGATGGCTTTAATCAGATTCACCAGGGCATTGGAGCTAGTAATCAAGATGCCACATTACTGTATGGACTAGCCGCCGTGAAAAATGGCCTCCACCAAGTTGTAGATGGCTTAGCCACAGTAGAATCAAACCTCAAAATGATTCGCGTAGGTTTGGCTAATCCCAATTTTGATGCCAGTTCTTACAA
>DLUN01000220.1 GCA_003444615.1 Syntrophomonas sp. | reverse complement strand
TAAGTACCACTTAATCGAAAACGGAGACCGGGTAGCGGTAGGCATGTCAGGAGGGAAAGACAGCGCTACCCTACTCTATAGTCTAAAACTCCTGCAGCAGTACACGCCATTAATGTTTGAACTGGTTCCCATCTATGTTGATTTGGGCTGGGGTAATCAAACTGAACCCCTTCAGGACTTCTGCACCCAATTTGGTTTACAATTAGTTATTCATAAAACCAATATTGGTGAAATAGTATTTCAGGCTAGGAAGGAATCACATCCTTGTTCACTCTGCGCCAACCTGCGCCGAGGAGCGTTACACAACGTAAGTAAAGAATATGGCTGTAACAAAGTTGCCTTAGGTCACCATCTTGATGATGTGGTTAATACTTTACTTATGTCTATTCTCTATGAGGGACGTTATCAAGTCTTTACCCCCAAAACCTGGCTTGATCGCATAGACATCACGGTGATACGCCCTTTAATCTATGTAGAGGAAAGAGATATTAAGTTATTGGCAGATTCCCTGCATTTTCCGGTAATAAAAAATCAATGTCCAGCAGATGGCGCAACCAAAAGAACAGAAATAGCTGAATTCATGAACGCTTTTGAACAGAAGTTTCCTGGTGCCAGGCGCCGTTTTTTGTCAGCTATAGAAAAGGTGGGGCTCAATGCTTTCTGGCGTTAAGCAAACGAATGTTTGTATTAGGCAATTGCTGGTGTTATAATGTTGACAAAGCTTGAGATTTAAGGAAGGTTGGTATAAATGCAGCTAACAGAACGCCAGCAGCAGATACTGGATTTTATTCGCCAGTGCATTAGGAATAATGGTTATCCCCCTTCAGTCCGGGAAATTGGCGAAGCCGTAGGGCTCAGGTCCAGCTCAACGGTTCATGCTTATCTGGTGCAATTGGAAGAGTTGGGTGTTATTCGCAAAGACCCCACCAAGCCCAGAGCCATAATTCCCGTAGATAATGATGAACCAGATCAGCACCTTAGCAATGCACTGTCTCTTCCCCTGGTGGGCAAGGTGGCGGCAGGCAGCCCTATTTTAGCTGAACAAAACATTGAGGCTTATTTGTCGGTTCCTTCAGAACTAGTGGGTTATGGAACTCATTTTCTGCTGCAGGTAAAAGGGGATAGTATGATCGAAGCGGGCATTCTGGATGGCGATTACCTGATTGTCCGGCAACAAAACCAAGCTTCTAATGGAGATATAGTAGTGGCGATGATGGAAGATGAAGCAACTGTTAAGCGAATCTATTTTTATAATGACTATGTCGAACTTCGCCCCGAAAACAGTTCCATGGAACCCTTACGGGTTAACAATACCCAGATACTAGGGAAAGTGGCCGGACTTATTCGCAAGATGTAATCAAAAATGAGCAAAATGCCTCTAAGCCTTAGGCTTTTGCTCATTTTTGGCCAAGCTAAAATTTTTCCAGATACTCATCGATCTCCCAATCATAAACCCGTGAACTGTAATTCTCCCATTCCCGGATCTTGGCCAGTACAAACCGGGAATAAATGTGTTCCCCTAGTGCCTCTTGAATTAACTTGTCCTGTCTCAGTTCATTAATGGCTTCATACAGGTTTTCCGGCAGTGATTCAATATTATTCATTTTACGGGTGGCCAGATCCATTTCGTAAATATTCTGCTCCACAGCCGCTAGAGGTTTCAGGTTTTGGCGGATTCCATCCAGACCAGCCTTCAGTACCACAGCCAGTCCTAAATAGGGATTACAAGTAGGATCTGGGTTGCGCAATTCAATGCGGGTTCCTGTCCCCCGGCGAGCTGGAATGCGAATTAATGGACTGCGATTGCGGTGGGACCAAGCAATATACACTGGTGCTTCATAACCAGGCACCAGCCGTTTATAGGAATTAACCGTAGGGCTGGTAATGGCACATATAGCCCGGGCATGTTTTAATACTCCGGCTATAAAATTGAGGCACTCTTTACTCAGACCATCTTCAGCAGCAGGATCATAAAAAGCGTTTTCTTTACCCTTAAAGAGTGAAATATGCAGATGCATTCCCGAACCAGCAATACCATATATAGGTTTAGGCATAAATGTGGCATGAAGTCCATGCTGTTGCGCTACGGTACGTACAACAATACGAAAAGTGACAATGCTGTCTGCAGTGGCCAGTGCTTCCTGGTACTTAAAGTCGATTTCATGCTGTCCCGGAGCTACTTCGTGATGGGAAGCTTCTATTTCAAATCCCATACTTTGCAGGGTTTGAACCATATCCCGGCGAGCCTCTTCCCCTTTATCTACCGGAGGCAAATCGAAATATCCGGCTTTATCATTAGTCTCCAGAGTCGGAGCACCCTTTTCATCCAGTTGAAATAAAAAAAACTCGGGTTCTGGACCCACATACATGGTATATCCCATTTCCCTGGCTTCTTGGAGAACCCTTTGCAATGCATAACGGGGCGATCCGGCAAAGGGTTGATTATTAGAGTCATAGATGTCGCAGATAAGCCGGGCTGTTTTACTGGAAGAGTTAGTTCCATTCCAGGGCAGTATTAAAAATGTGTTAGGATCAGGCCGTAGGTACATATCGGACTCTTCAATACGCACAAAGCCCTCTATCGATGACCCATCAAACATCAGTTCCCCATCCAAGGCCTTTTCCAGCTGATCACTGGTAATGGAAATACTTTTCATTACTCCCAGTATATCTGTAAACTGTAATCTTATAAATTTCACATCGTTTTCTGCTACCGTGCGTAAAATGGATTCCTTGTCCAATGCTATCCCTCCATATTTAATTCCCATAGGTTATCATATAATAGTCTAACTGGCAACTAAAACACTTTTATAATGAATGATATTACCATGCCCATGGCTATTAACAGATTGAATATTATTCCGGAAAACAGACCAATTAATGCCCCTATTGATGCCCGAAAAGCCTGGTTAGAATCCTTA
>DLUN01000213.1 GCA_003444615.1 Syntrophomonas sp. | reverse complement strand
AAAAATGGCTAAACAAAAGATGATAGCCAGTGAGGCAATTGTTGAAACATTGGTGGCAGAAGGTGTCGAGCATGTATCGGGTATAGTAGGATCTGCCTTTATGGATTTGCTGGATCTTATGCCAGCCGCGGGAATTAGGTTTATCCCGGTGCGCCACGAGCAAAGCGCGGCTCATATGGAAGATGGTTATGCTCGTGTAACAGGTAAGGCTGGCGTATGTATAGGGCAGAACGGCCCTGGTATTACCAACATGGTCACCGGAGTAGCGGCGGCCAACATGGGGCATACCCCTATGGTGGTAATAGCTCCTTCTGCTGGAACTGGTTCTATTGGCTGGGATGGGTTCCAGGAATGTGATCAGGTTTCAGTATTCAAAGCTATTACGAAAGCTACGGTCAGACTGCCTCATCCCTCCAGAGCAGCTGACTGCACCAGAACCGCTTTCCGTATGGCTTATGCACTGAGAGGTCCAGTTCTGTTGGATATTCCCCGGGACTATTTCTACGGTGAAGTAGAAGACTATATCCTGGAGCCTCATCAATACAGAGTTGATGACCGGGGCTGCGGATCGCCTGAAGCATTGGCCAGAGCTGTCGAACTGTTGGCCAATGCCAAGAAACCGGTCATAGTCTCAGGACGTGGCGTGGTAGATACCGATTCCCATGATATAGTGGCTCAGATCGCTGATCTGCTCACCGCCCCGGTGGCATGTACCTATCTGCATAATGACGCATTCCCAGCCAATCATCGGCTGCATGTTGGCCCGATAGGCTATATGGGATCCAAAGCTGCCATGAATACTATGGCCGAGGCTGATGTCATTCTGGCCATCGGTTCCAGATTGTCATATTTCGGAACTCTGCCCCAGTATGACATAGATTACTTCCCCGAGTCTGCCAAGATAATTCAGATTGACATCAATCCTTTGAATATCGCCAAAACTCATCCCATAGAAGTTGGAATTATTGGTGATGCCAAAGCAGCTGCTGAGGAAATCCTGAGACTGCTCCGGGCAAAAATCGGCGATCGCCCGGTAGATGAAGCTCGTTTAGCTGAGATCGCCGCCCGTAAGGCTGAATGGGAAAAGGAAATCACAGATCTGGCTATGGTACCGGGCAATCCTATGAACCCGCGCAGAGTTCTGCTGGAACTGGCCAAAGTCATGCCGGAAAACGCTATTTTGGCCACTGATATCGGTAATGTAGCGTCAACTGCTAACAGCTATTTCAACTTTAACGGCGGTCGGCAGCATATTGCCGCTTTGACCTTTGGTAATACCGGTTTCTCGTATCCGGCTGCTCTGGGGGCCAAACTGGGCCGTCCGGATGTTCCGGTCTTCAACATTGTTGGTGACGGTGCCTGGGGTATGAGCCTGCACGAAGTAAGTACGGCGGTGCAGGAAGACATTCCGGTAGTCGCCTGTGTATTCCATAACGCAGCCTGGTGTGCTGAAAAGAAAAACCAGATTGATTTCTACAACAACCGGTTCTATGGCGTAGATATCGAAGCGCCCAACTTCGCAGAAGTAGCTAAAGCTATGGGGGCTTACGGAGCAACTATCGACCGTGCTGAAGATGTAGGCGATGCCTTCCTGGCAGCCATAAGATCCAACCGCCCGGCAGTTCTCCAGTTTGAGGTCGATGGAACTCAACTGGCACCTCCGTTCAGGAAGGATGCCTTAAAACTTCCGGTAAGATATCTGGACAAATATAAACATCTTGATCACAGAAATTGGTAGATAGGCAGCAGAAATTAGAACCTATTGGTGTTCGATCCCCCTCTGAGGGGATCGGCACCACTTAATCTGGACTAATCGCCGTAACTACCTTTAGCCGAAAGAAAGAAGGTATGTTTAAGATGGCTAGAGAGTTTAATGATAAGGTTGTGGTTATAACTGGTGCTGCCTCAGGACTGGGCTATGCTCTTTGCAAGCGTTTTGCTCAGGCGGGCGCTATAGTAGCCGGTCTCGATAAGGATGCCAAGGGTTTGGAAATATTGGCCGATGAACTTTCAGCTATGGGAGCTTCTGCTCATACTTTCGTGTGTGATGTGACCGATGAAGCTGTAGTAAATGATACCATAAGCCAGGTTATCGATAAAATGGGCGATATATATGTGCTGATTAATAATGCCGGAGTATCACACGTAAGCTTGTTTCAGAAAATCAGGGTTTCGGTACTTAAAAAAGTTATCGATATAAGTCTCTTTGGCACTATATACTGCACCAAAGCAGCTATTGACAGCATAATCAAAACTCAAGGAACGGTTGTAGGAATCGCCAGTGTGGCTGGCTACGCTCCTCTGGCCGGCAGAACTGGCTATGCGGCTGCTAAACATGGAATGGCCGGTTTCTTGAATACTCTGCGAACAGAAGTGGATAGGAGCGGAGTCAAGGTTCTGCTGGTATTTGCCACCTATATTAAGACCAATCTAGCCAAGAACAATCTGAGTGCTGATGGAACACCTATGAACAAAGAAAGGCCCACTTCGGGGAATGTACTGATGCCTGATGATGCTGCAGACAGTATTTTTAAGGCGGTAGCCCAAGAAGAAAGGCAGTTGCTGCTGGGTGAGACAGCCCAAGCATCCTGGGATTTATATTACAGTGATCCGGCAGCCTACGAAGAAATAATGCTTTCATTAAATCAGTTTGTTTTTGAGGAATAGCTGCTGAATTACTTACCAGCTATAAGTGCTGTGCCCACTTCGCATATTAGCAACAAATAAGTGCAAGGAATTTATAGTGAAAGCAAAGGTGTGACTGCCTCAATAAGAAGACGCCTTCTTCAATGAGGGCGTCCCTTGTAAATAGAATCTGAAAAAACTTTTATTATCCGCTAATTACTCCTGTGATTCTGCGGATGCCAGCAGCTTTATCATTTCAGCCAGGGTTGAGGCGATTTCATCATTGTTGACACTGCCTGGTTCAACCAGAACCTGAATAGCCAGGCCATCAATCATAGCTAACAGCATGGTGCTTAATGCGGATAAATGTATGGGATCCTTAATCTGGAAGGTGGCTTCCAATTCTTCAGCAATAGCCTTTCGCCAGTTGCGTTTCCTTTCCAAAAACTTTTGGTTTATGTTTTCGTTGCCCTGGATGCCTTCTTGCAGCAGATACAGGTCCAGGCGGGTGATATCATATTCGCTGGTAAACAGGTCAAAGAGCATTTTGAATATTTTGGAGGGGGCATTATTCTTCAGATGATGAGGCAAGTATTGTTTGGTGATATTCACCAGAGCTGTAAAATGATCTGCTAAGATATCGTTTACCAGGTCGTCCTTGCTGGCAAAGTGATAAAACAGTGTGCCTTTGCTAATGCCTACCTCCCGGGCTATATCTGCCAGACTGGTTTTTTTGATACCTTTCTCAGCCATCAACATTCGGGCTGCGGTCAGAATTTTTTCTCGATTGTTATTGTCTTGGCTCACTGCCATACCTCCAGATTTTGAAGAGTCTTATTTATTTTATACATGTTTGTCCAATGAATCACAAACTGCACCTGCAGCAATTCTTATTATATGTTTTACCGGTGCATTTGCAAAGGTTGTAAACAGAATTGAAACCCGATTTATTAATAGGAAACTACAATTGCCGCGATTAGAATACCCAATTTTACGAAACAAAGGGAGTTTCCTAAAGTTAAAAAGAGGATGATTTCAAAAAAAGTGTGGGAGGGAGACGGATTTGATCCTAGGGCTTTCAGTTTATATTGCCGTAATATTATTTTTTGGCCTATCAGCTTATCAAGTCATCAAATATGCACGCATGCCACTGCATGGAAGAATGGAACTATATCCGGTACCCCAGGAAAAAGGAAGACATACCTATGGCGGCTCTTACATGGAAGAACCGGAATGGTGGAGCAAACCTCGCCAGGTTTCAAAATTATCAGAACTAACAGATATGCTCAAGGAAATGCTTTTTATCAAAAAGCTCTTCGATAATCAGCGATCTTTATGGTGGTCATCTTATTCATTTCATCTGGGTATTTATTTTTTAATTGGCTGGATGGTTTTATTGGTTATAGGGGTATTAACTGAATTCGCCGGAGCGCCGGTGAGCCTTCATGCTTCGTTATGGACGGGGCTTATTTATTATCTGACTATAGTGACGGGAGTGGTTGGTTTTGCCATAGCTACAGCAGGCGAGTTTTTTCTCTTGGTGCGAAGAGTTTTTAACCCTGTACTTAAAAAATACACCACACCCCAGGAATACTTCAATCTAGTACTTCTTTTAGCTACTTTGGTTTCCGGGATCATAGTCTGGGGACCGGATCTTACTTTTAATACTGCCCGGCAGGTAACGGCCCAAATATTAACCCTATCGGTGGTTCCCAATACAGCTTTAGTTGTACATTTAATTTTGCTGGAGGTAATGCTCGTTTACATACCTCCCAGCAAGATGGGTCACTACGTTGGAAAGTACTTCACCTATCACAAGATTTTGTGGGAAAACGAACCCAATACAGCTGGCAGTTCCATGGAAAGCAAAGTCAAAGCAGCCCTTAATCAAAAGGCCAGAACTTCCTGGGCAGCATCACATATAGAGCCCTCTTCAGCACCAGAAGCATGAGGCGAAAGGAGAAGAGATAGTGAATCCGAAAGATTTGAGACCGAAAGATTTAGGAAAAGCCTGTGAGCAGCTTATTCAAATTGAAGACCTGATGCCTTTAAGCTTCCCCTACGACCAACCGGGTATGGAACCAGAATTTCCTGAAGTTAAGCCCGAGTGGAGAGAAAGATACTGTACTTCCCTGGATGGGTGTGTGGCACTGGACACCCTGCAGCGACCCCAGACCGAAGCTGAAGAAATTGAATTGGTGCAGAAGTTCTTAAACGGATTGGAAAAGGTCTTTTCCGATGCCAATAATGGTGTGTTACAGCCCTTATACCTATCTTTTGAGTACTGTGCTAAATGTGATACTTGTTCGGATGCCTGCCATATTTACAAGGCTTCCGGTGATAAGGAACTGTACCGGCCTATCTTCAGAGCTGATGCATTCAGAAAGATATATAAAAACTATTGCACCAGGGGCGGTAAATTAAAGAAGAAATTCATCGGGGCGGATATGGAAGTAAACTGGGAAACTGTTGCCAGGTTAGGAGAACTGGCTTATCGCTGCAACCTGTGCCGGCGCTGTGCCCAGACTTGTCCCTTAGGCCTTGATAATTCCCTGTTTGCTAAAGAAATACGCAAGATATTCAGTCAGGAAATGGGCATTGCACCTAGCTCTTTGCACAAAAAGGGCACCGAGCTGCAGCTGAAAACTGGCTCATCAACCGGAATCGGCAAAGCTGCATTTTTGGATATGGTGGAATTTTTGGAAGAGGATATCGAGGATCGGATCGGACGAAAGATCAAGATCCCTATTGATAAAGAAGGGGCCGATATCTTATTGATCCACAATGCGGGGGAATTCGTAGCCTGGCCGGAGAATCCGGCTGCCTTTGCCATTCTTTTTGATGAAGCCGGGGTTGACTGGACCTTGAGCAGTGAAATGATGGGCTATGACAGTGTGAACTATGGAATTTGGTATGACGACATTCAGGCCAAGAAGATTGTGAAAGAGCAGATGGAAGCTGCCAAAAACCTGGGAGTAAAACGGATTGTCATCGGCGAATGCGGTCATGCTCATAAAGCGTCGGCCATAGTTGCCGACCGTATGCTAAATGGGGAAGACAAAATTCCCGTAGAAAGCTTTCTGCCCATCATGTGGGAACTGGTCATGACCGGAAGATTGAAATTTGATCCCAGTAAAAACAACTTCCCGGTAACCCTGCATGATCCCTGCAACATGGTGAGGCAGATGGGAATCGTCAAACCACAAAGGGAAATTCTGAAAGTGATAGCGCTCCAGTTCGGGGAAATGACCCCTCACGGCGTGGACAATTACTGTTGCGGAGGCGGCAGTGGTTTTGCGATTATGAACAGTCCGAACTTTTGC
>DLUN01000211.1 GCA_003444615.1 Syntrophomonas sp. | reverse complement strand
TCATGCTAGTTTACATAATATTCGTTATCGGAAGTTAAAAAAATAACAAGACAGTAGCAAATATAAAAAACCTGGTGTTACCAGGTTTTTTTAATAAGGTTGATTAATTAACCAATTTATTATTATTAATTTATTAGCTTTAGTTTTAAATGAACCTCATCTTTTGATTCTTATTATAATCGGTTTCAGCTTTCCACATAGTATTGGGGTCAGTAATAAATTCTAAAAACTCCTCTTTTAATCCAGTTAATGTTTCATTAGCTCGAATTATTACTTTCATATCCCAGGCCAGTTCGAGACCCTTAACTTCCAATCGAGTAAGATGCCCCTCCGTTATTTCCCTTTGTACTACTGGTAATGGCACTAGGGATATCCCTTTATTCCTCATAACGGCTTCCTTAATAGCATCAAAGTTGCTTATCTCTGTCACTATGTTAAAATCTTCAAAGCTAATTCCTTGGCTCTTTAAGTTTGAGTCTAAGAAATGGCGAATACTTGATTCTTCTTCCCGAGCAATAAAGGGTACTTGCATAAGTTCTTCTAATGTAACCATGTGGCTAGTAAACCAGCGATTATAAGGTGGAGCAATTAACACTAATTCATTGCTTTTTACTTTATAGACATCAAGATCTTTATCTGAGTAGGAATCTCCTTCTATAACTCCTAAATCTAGAGAACGATCTTTTATGGAATTGATAATATCATTACTATGACCAATATCCAACCTAATATGAACATTATCATGCAGCTCTTTAAAGGTTATTATAGATGCAGGTAAAAAGTAATTCCCAGCTGTATAACTAGCACCGACATTGATGAATTCTTTATTATGCCCAGATATATTGGCTATTTCCCGTTCCATCTCAGCGTATATAGCCAGAATACGTTCACCGTATTCATAGAATTTTCGTCCTGCTTCCGTGAGCTTGACTCCCGTGTTGCATCGTTCAAACAAAGTTGTATTTAAGTTTTGTTCTAACGTTTTAACCTGGGAACTTATCGCTGGCTGGGTGAAATTTAGTATTTTAGCTGCCTTAGTAAAACTCTTTGCTTGGGCTATAGTGCGAAAAACTTCAAATTGTTCTATATTCATCCAATATCCCCCTGGTAGCGATGATATTAAATATTTTTATACACCTATAATGATATCAAACTTCAGACAATATACAATACATTTCGACTAAGTATTGATTTATTCCGACTATTTTATTGAAAGGCGGTATTTCAAGCTATGTTTGTAGTTTACGGGACCATTGATTTGCATCTACCCTACTCTACCTCACTAAAGGAAAAGCGCAAAACGGTTCATGCAGTTATTGCGCGAATAAGAAAGCGTTTTAACGTGTCGGTCAGTGAAGTTGATTACCACGAGCTTTGGCAACGTTCCCAAATTGGGTTTTCCGCAGTAACCGCTAACTTTGCCGAATCAGACTTGATCATATCTGCTATAAAGGAAACCATTTACCAATATAGCGACCAGGCAGAGCCAATAAACTTCCTGTTTAACCATATTACGGTTTGATTTGCCATAATTTACTATGGTTAAAATGAAGGATATTGTCAATTCTTGTAGTATTTTGGGTAGTACTTACTTTTTTGTAAAGAAAGCTTTGCAAAGGAAAGGAGTGATAATCTTTGCAAAAAGTAAGAACTACCCTTTCACGTTGTATGGCAGTACTCATTATTGGTATCTTAACTTGGTCAACTCTAACAGTACTGCCACAGGATGCCAAGGGGCTGACCATATCTACCATAGCTCCATCGAGCCCACATCTCGCCAATACTGACGAGATCTGCGATCCTGAAGCCATAACGATTAGAATGAACGGGATCCCCTATACATATCATACCTCGGTGTCCAATTCTAATCAGCTTCCTGCTTTGAAGCCTTTAGCAACCACCTCAAAAGCTTCAGCACCAAGTGTGCCCAAAGGATTAAAGGTGGTTTCCATTGGTGATGGCAGATTAGATGTCCAATGGAATAAGAACCCTGAAACGGACTTAAAACACTATCGCTTGGCTTACAAGCCTGCTGGTGGATCCTACAAGTCTGTGTTTACCAGTGGTACAAGCTACAGTTTAACTGGCTTAACCAATGGCAAAAAGTACACCTTAAAGGTTAAAGCCATTAATCAAGCTGGAGAAGAATCCAGTTATTGCAGCTTTGTTTATGCAACGCCAACCAGTTCCAACTCTGACGTACAAGTTAAAACACTGGCAGCAGGTACAAAATATGCTACTTCAATGTATGTGATAAACAGCGGGAAGCCAGGACCTGTTGTAATGGTTGTGGGTGGTGTACATGGAAATGAAAAGGCTGGTTATACTGCAGCCCGTAAGATATCCCAATACAAGATTTCCCGGGGAACCCTATTAGTTATACCGGAAGCAAACCAATTAGCCATCAAGGCTAACCGGCGGGCAGCCAAAGGGTATAGTGATCTGAACCGTTCGTTCCCACAATCAGCCAGCCAGGCACCTAAAACTGTCTTAGCTAAGGCAATTTACGGTGCTATTAAGGATTATGATGTGGATTGGTTAATAGATCTTCATGAAGGTTATGACTATTACAAGAATCCTAAAACCAGTTCAGTTGGACAAACCCTAATCTATTATCCAGCCAATTCTACCAAGACCACTGCTCAGGCCATAGTAAATGACCTCAATAGAGGCATTAGCAGTTCAATTAAAAAGTTTTCCTTGCTCCGTTACCCGGTCAAAGGTAGTTTGGCCCGAGCTGCTGGTCAATACCTGGGGGTACGAGCTATGATTTTTGAAACTTGTGATAATCCATCCTTGTCAGTCCGGGTTGGTTACCATGTTCAGGCTGTTAATAAGTTGTTAAGCACATTAAATATGCGTTAGTAAACCGTTTATCGAATAATACTGGTTCTGCTGGAGGAGCGAATTTGACCGGAGGCAATTCGACCACGTTGGGTTGTGGTTGCTGACCTCCGGTCACTATTCACTCTATAAGAACCTCGCGCCTGTGAAGAACGCAAAGATGTACTGGTTCGTGAGGTGCCACCTGAAAAATATGAGCTGGGGTTTATTGTTCTTCCCGCTGATATAACTGAAGATGGCCTGCCCATTGCCTTACTACCACTGTACTGTTTTTTAGGTGGTTGCCCCAGTTTCCAGCCCTTTCTCAAATCGCTTTTTTCGTCCCAAATCACATGGTTCGTTATCATTTCTGGTATTATTTGCAATTCTTCTTTATATTCTTGATACAGGTCTAAGTTTTCTAGGTTGGACCATAATGAGTTGAAAATGGGTCGAAAATACTCTTGATCACCTTTATAGAAAGCTCTCTGAGCTTCAGCGGTATTAAGATAGTTCTGAGGAATCTCAGCATAGCGGTTAGCAATAATTTTAGCCAGACATAGCACAGCTGTAGTAATTTTTTGGTTGATCAACCAGCTCCCTAAGACACGGTATTCAAAGCCGCCATGATCTTTTATACGATAATCTCCAATGAAACCATACTTCTTTCTTCTTTTCGCGGCTGTTACAGGGTTTTCAATTAAAAATATGGGAATTCCCAGATAATTGTCCAGTGCTCTAAGCAGTCCACCATCCAGACGAATATTGCTGAAATGTATATGTCCACCTATGGAATAGCCGGTTACCGGTTGACTTCCTGCCATCCAACGCGTATTCTTATACGGTGCTAATCGAGATGCGCTAACAAGTGCCTGCCTTATATTGGTAGTTAGCTCCAGCGGAGATGTAGTTGGACGCGGCCTCACTTCCGCAATGGGACGCTGTTGACGGTTTGGAACCCTTATATTATCACAGCCTACTATTCCGTCCCGGGGGAAAAACTCTGATGCCGATATCATTTTCCCCGTTTTACTGTTAACTATCATAAACTCAGGATCAGCCCCCATTTTAACCTGTATATTCTTAAGATCATGCTCCCTTTGTGCAATTCTTTTTATTTTTTCAATCATACGCTCAAAATCTTTATCCCGGGTTTCTGGTGAGGAATTAATACTTACAACTTTATAACGACGCCTGGCAGTCAAGACGATAGTCACCAGCGCGATGTCTAAACCCACTAAATAGCTGACTCTTCTTGCTAAATCAGCTATCTTCTGGTTGTCTCTCTCCCGAATGTACTTGGTCTGCTGTTTACCTTTTATGAATGTAGTGACTTTTATCGAAATCGTCTCCAAATCAACGATTATTACTTCGTAACTTCGGTTTACACTTTCTTCTTCTAACAAACCATGGGAAATGTTGTTAGCTTTTAGTATTCCAGCGATTTCTTCCATATTTATACTGTTGCGAATCGCTCTGGGGGTGTTAATTATCCTGCGTACCGATGAAAAATGGTCTATGCGATCAATTTGATAATAATTCACATTATTGATTGATAAGACTCTATACTCAACCTCATCAAATATTTTTTGCATAGTATTCAGCAGCTTTTCCCCAACCGAATTCATTTGGTACAGAATAGTCAAATTCATAAGACTACCTTCCTTTAGAATTGTGTTCAGCTGCAAAAATAAAAAAATCAATCAATAGTTGCATATGTTTAGACCGTATTTCAGTTTCATCAAATCTGGCAGGTTTAGAATTTATTTCTAAGATCCATAATTTCCCTGATGTATCCACCCCAATATCCAGCGATAAAATACCCAGTGAAATCTTTAATCCGTCCTCTAAAACCTGAGGTACTATACTGCCGATACTGTTTAACTCTTGCTCAATGGAACTCTGTATTTTCGAGCTGTCAAACACCTCCTTGATAACTTTATCAAAATCAGCTCTGGAGCCACCATTGGGCACATGTGTTACAAAGCGGTTTTGAGCTGCCACTCGTACTCCTACTCCGGTTAATACCCATTCTCCTCTCCGGTCTTTTTGCGCTTGGGCTCGTAAATCAAACACCCTGCCTCTCAGGCGAGCTAATTCTATGCCCTGCTGAATAAGGTACCGTTTTTGATAACCAATGTTTTGTCTTAATTTGGAGTTGAGTCTGTTATAGGTGGGCACGTAAATCCAGTTTTTACCCTTCCATTCTGAACGTCCGTAACGAAATCCCCTACCGTCATGGGTACGCTCAATTTTTATGATTCCTTGGCCTCGGCTGCTGTGATATGGTTTGAGGAACAATTCCTGGTGACGATTTAGCAATAGCTGTAGATTGTTGGCGGAGAAAGGTAAGGTTTCCGGAACCCAATGTCGGGTTCTATGATCCTGTTCAAGTACTCTAGAGACCTCCCATTTATTAAGAAAACGTCGATTAAAAAGATAGACCCCTGGATATTTATCAAAGCCTTCCAATAATTTTTGCACCATTTTTTGATTTTCCGTACTCCGATATAGGATTCGATTGTATACCACATCAGGTATGGGGAAAGTGCCAGCTAACCATTTGCCATTGGGACTGAAGGTATAACCGCGAATTAGGCCTCGTCCCCAGGAAACGTCTTGAGGAGAAAAGCAGTATATAAATATACCTTTTTCCCATCCTCGGAGAATAAGCTGTCTGTATAATCGCCTGGCTTTTTCAGACTGGTTAGTTTCATTTGGTCTTCCAGCTGCTAATATACCAACCAGAGGGCCAATTCTAACACTCGTTTCATCCTGTTTCAAGATACGATAAGGACACGAGGGTATTCCCATCCCTCGAGCAGCGGTTGGCAGCACTATAAGTTGGTTTCCATATTCAACAGAACTTCCAGGCTCTGTGGCGACTGCAACTTTAACTGAACGATTTCCGGCTTGAAGGATAATAGTTGCCGGAAGTTGTGAAGCAACGGAAGGTGGCATCAAAACTGATGGTTTTTGGCTGTATACTTTTCGCATTAAAATGCTCCTTCACCGATTATATAATGCATAATATGTCTTATCGATGAAGTGCGTGCAATACGGTCTCTTGTGCTTGTGAAAATAAAAGGTCTGTATATAAACCGAAGGTTTTATTCTCTCCAGTAGTCCGGTATGAATACCAATATAAAAGTATAGATTTCCAAACGGCCTAGAAGCATTAATAAACACAAAACGTATTTACCAATGTCAGGAATAAAACCGTAGTTTACCGCAGGGCCTACTGCTGCAAATCCCGGGCCCACATTTCCCAGACAAGCTATGGATGCACTTAAACTGCTGAGCAAATCAAGTCCAAGAGCGGTCATAACCAATGTACCTAGACCAGCTATAAATACATAGAGGAAAATAAACTGCAAAACATTGGTAACCAAAGCTTCATCCAGGAACTTATCACCAAATTTTTGCGATATCATAGCTCGGGGATGTAGCATGTGCTTCAGTTCAATGCCAACTCTTTGTAAGGATATTAAATGACGGATTACCTTAATACCCCCGGCAGTGGAGCCAGCACAGCCTCCTACCAGCATTAACAGCCAGAGTATTCCTTTGCCCATAGGTGCCCATTGGTCATAATCTATGGTTGAAAAACCGGTAGTGGTGATTACAGATACTACTTGAAAAACTGCTTCCCGTACCTTGTGCTCTATGCCATTCCCCAGGTTGAGGCCTAATATAACTATGGCTGTTGCTATGATGATGAGTAAAGAATACATGCGGAATTCACGATTCACCAGGTATTGTTTTAAGGTCCTTTTAGAGTACACTTGATAATGCAAAGCAAAACTTGCTCCACACAAAAACATAAAGAGAATGATAATCCACTGTATAGCTCCACTATCCCAATAGGCTATACTCTGATTTTTAGTGGAAAAACCTCCGGTGGCCACAGTGCTAAACCCATGACACACAGCGTCAAAGAAACCCATTCCCGCAGCTAACAGTAGTATGATTAATACTATGGTTAAAACGACGTAGGTGATCCAAAGAAAACGGGCCGTCTCCTTAATCCGAGGACTAATTTTATCGGATACAGGGCCAGTGATCTCCGCTTTAAACAGCTGATTTGCTCCATATCCCATACCGCCTATTACTGATATAAATAACACTATAATGCCCATTCCGCCTAACCAGTGGGTCAAACTTCTCCAAAATAATAAACTGTAGGGCATGGCTTCAACATCAGCTAAAACACTAGCCCCCGTAGTGGTGAATCCGGAAACCGTTTCAAATAAAGCATCTGCAAATGATGGTATATGGCCAGTTAGTAGAAATGGTAAGGTACCTACCAATGATGCTGCTATCCACCCTAAGGTGACAACAGCAAAACTCTCCCGGTAGTTTAAGCTTTGATTGTGATGGTATGTTTTAGTTAGTCCTCCCCCTAAACTTATGGTAATGAAAGAGGCTATTAGTAATTGCCATACGGTTGTTTCTTTATATACCAGCGCCCATATTACATTCAGTAACATGGCGAGACCAATAATAACAATAATCTTTCCTACGTAATTGAGAACAACTTCCCGCCGAACCAATTAATGTTTGCCTCCATTGATAAACAGTTTTTCAACTTTATGAATGCTATTAAATATAGAAAACACGATCAGCCGATCCCCGGCCCTAATGACACTCGAACCATTGGGAATTATGACCGTATCACCGCGAGAAATTGCCCCCAACACTGCACCTCTGGGGAATTTCACCTTATACAATTCTTTATTAACAGCTATCGAACCCGGTTGGGCTATTAATTCTATCATTTCAGCTCGTTCCTCTCCCAAAACCGTTACTGATATAATGTCTCCCCGGCGTATATATTTTAATATAGCCCCGGCAGTTAAAAGACGAGGGCTAAAAACAACATCAACCCCTACCTGTTGCATCAAAGGCATAATATCAGATCTTTTTACTTTGGCAATAGTCTTGGGCACACCTAGATTACGCGCTATTAATGAGGAAAGCAGATTGAGTTTATCATCATTGCTAACTGCGATATAAATATCCGCTTGGCCTACGTTTTCACTTTCTAACAGATCCAAATCACTGCCATCGCCGTTTATAACCATTGCATTTTGAACTAGGTGTGATACCTCCCTAGCTCTTTTAGGATCTTTTTCAATAATCTTAATCTTAACAGGCTGACGCTTTTCTTCTAAGATTTGGGCTATATAATAACCAGTGCGCCCACCTCCCAAAACAATTATGTGTTCAGCTTTGCGCTGCTGTACGCCAATTGTTCGCAATACTTCCTGCATATTATCAGTATTGGCCATAATGTATATATGGTCACCGGCATATACGATGTCGTCGCCTCTTGGCACAATGGTTCGATGTTTTCTGGTGACAGCAACAATGTTATATTTGTTGGAGCTATCCAGGGTGTTTATTTTTACTCCTGCTAATGGTGAGTTTTCGTCAACTAACAGCTCCATCAACTGTACCCGGCCCTGAGAGTAATACTCAACATTTAAAGCTACAGGATTCATTACAATTTTGGCAATTTCCATGGCTGTAACCCGTTCCGGATTAATTATTAGATCTATGCCCAATAATGACTCCGGAGAAAAGTAGGGGGTTTCCACATAATCGGTACTGCGAACGCGGGCCACGGTAGTTTTCACCCCGTATTGTTTGGCCAAAAGACAGGATATCATATTCAGTTCGTCTAATTCAGTCACCGCTACTACCCTGTCTCTTATACACATCT
>DLUN01000125.1:2323-2770 GCA_003444615.1 Syntrophomonas sp. | reverse complement strand
GTCAGATCGCGAGCGCCTACCAGATGCCCAAACAACTTGCCGGAGGTAGTGAAATAGCGTTTATAAACTGACCGCAACAGTTCCGCTCTCAAAACCGGCATGTTTTTAGGATCACCCGATCCCATATAGAAATGGCATTTATCAGCGCAGGCACCACAGCGCACACAAACATCCATAAAGAGCCTAAAAGACCGGTATTTGGAAAGGCGCTCGGCCATACCTTCCAGAATTATCTCCTGCCAATTCTCCGGCAGTTTCCAGTCAGCATCACTGGGCGACCAGTCCCGGGCATTAGGGAGACCTACAATCTGAAGGTTCTTGCCCTTGGCACCATAGCAAAACGTGCCCGGTTTGAAATCCACAGGAGTATTCATCCAGTTCGTGGCAGGGACATTATATTTATATTGCAGCATTTCCTCTTTAGCAGGTAACTTGGCCATGTCCTCA
>DLUN01000125.1:0-2206 GCA_003444615.1 Syntrophomonas sp. | reverse complement strand
TCCAAGGGTTGATGTGCCTGACAATGCGACTGTTGTTAGCCAGGTTTCTGGTGGGACTCATGAAAATTCCACCGGCATGCATGAGCTTGCTCCAGGGAAAATAGACCGCCAGACTACATACCAGGAACAAATGTATATAAAAGATTGCTCCGATTTCAGAAGATATCTGGGGGGTAAAGGCTACCAGATTCATGGCAAATTCTTTGACACTAAATATATCTACTCTAAACACATAGCGCATCAGAATACCGCTGCCGGCAATTCCCAGCAGTAAAAACAGCGGAAAATAGTCTACTGCCTGAGAAATATACCTTACCTGCGGAATTAATACCCGTCGCAAGAATAGATAGGTCAGGCTAGCCACAATAAACAAATCGGTAAGATATAAAACCGGAACCCCCATTTGCAGAAAACCATCCAAGGCTTCGATACTCTGCACCACCACCGGAACCGGATCCATAACATAGCGCAGATGCCTGATAACGATGATCAGCATTGACCAGTGAAAGACCAGGGCTCCCAGCCACAGCCATTGCGTAGATCCGAAAGCCAGCTTTTCACCCCTTCTCTCGGTTTTGGTATTGCGAAGCAAAGAGCGAAAGAATAGGATTTCCAAGGCCATGCGGACAATTACTCCCCACGTTGTAGAGGGATTTTCGATTTTATTCTGCTTTATCCATGGCAATGATTGCTGCTGTCCACAGGTGGTAGTTATACGGAAAGGAATCGGAGACTTTCCCCATCTCACCACTCTGATAATAATACCCACCACCAACAGAGTGAAGGCTGCATAGGGCAGGACCACCCCAAATAAGGCAGTCAAATGGAAGACTTCAACCCCCCACCATGCTATTAAAGCTAAAGCTACTACGGCGAGCAGAGAAGACCAGATCTTCATCCCGCATCTCTCCCATACATCCTTTTGATTTCATTAACTCTCAGTTCATAAATCTGAGCGCGGCAGGCACAATAAAAATCAAAAGCCTGCCAGGCGATCGCATCGATACGCTCATCCACATCCATCAGATCATCAGTATTGGGGTGAATTGATTTGCTTCTTGCTACGGTTTGGTGAATAACTTGTTTAAGAGTCCCTAAAAATCCTAAGGCTTCTGACGGTTTACTACTCTGAACCGCCCTTAGCCGGCATATTTCTTCTAGTGCTTCCGTTAAAGCGGTATCATCAGCAGCTTTGATCAGCCATTTGAGGATTGCTGCCGTATGTTTCTCAATGTTATAAGATACGGGGTCTGTAAACTGACCTTTGGATGCAGATCCCGCCGGTAAATCATTTTTGAACTGGCTAAAGACTGCTGACTGCCATTTTGCTAAAATGGACTGCTCATTGTCCTGCAAAAACTTATAGATTGATAATCCCATTTGTATTCACTCCTACAGTCAAGAAGGAACTGGTTCCTTTAAGCTGGGAAGGGCAGATAATTGATTCATCTGTCCTTCCCCAGGTTACCATTTATGGAGCCCCAACTTTGCCTTTCAATGCTATATAGGTTGTTGAGATATAGAGGTATTCAACTTTGTCTTCCAAGGCCAATTCTTTAACGGCACTGTCCACATCAGCTTTCTTTTCATTAATTGCTTTGGCAATGTCCTTGCTTTTGGCCTTTTCCACCGTATCCAGATAGGCCAGCACCTTTTCCTTAATTTCTGGACTTGCGGGACCTTTCTCCATTGTGGTTCCTCCTTTCCTTATCACCGGAGTTTTGCGGAAGGTATATATTCCGCCGCACTAGTATTTGAATGTTGCACTGGTACGGAACGTCTCACGGGAGAAGATATAATCATCGATGCACTTATCTGAAAATGGTATGTTGGCCAGTGTAAAGAATCTTTCCCAGCCGATACGCTCGATCCATTCACCTACACGTTCGCCGTCCCTTGCATGTCTGAGCCAGGTTTCTACGATATTGCGCACCGCCTCGGTAACTTCCGGCCAACGGGGCGGATTATTGGGCAGGAATGGAATAACTAACCGGGAAAAACTTGGAACTGAGCGAGCATTGGATACTTTACCCCCTACCAGAATGGCAATACCATCATTTTCAGCGTCTAGAATCTGCATACCGGGAGACATGGTGTAGCAGTTGCCGCAGTACATGCATTTTTCATCCTTAATAGCCACACTTTTGTTTTTGGGGTCGGGCCGAATGGCACCGGTTGGGCAGCTGGCTACCAGACTGGGTATCTC
>DLUN01000200.1:6187-14922 GCA_003444615.1 Syntrophomonas sp. | reverse complement strand
GTCATACACAATACCCACGGGCTTACTAGCAATACTCGGTTGATCCAGTAGTTTCAGGTAGTAGCTGTATTTATCCTCATCCTGGCCAGCGGTTTGCTGCATATCAGGTAATAGCTGACCCCAACCATCCAGATAATCCATGCTTATATAAACCATTACCTGACTGAGAGGCTGTTGGGCACCTGGTTCAGGGGCGGCAGTGGTGGTGGTGGTAATATCTACCCGCCTTAGTTCTCCAGACCATTGCACGGACGCCCCTAAAGACTCGCTGATAAATCTAAGGGGAACCAAGGTCCGGTTCTCCACCAGCATGGCGGGCACATCTAGAGTTCTAGCATTCCCGTTCACATATGCTGTACTATCCCCGATGACCAATTGAACAGTTTTGTCTCCCAAAGTCAAAGTAACCTTTCTGGCAGACTCATCCCAGTCTACTTGGGCCATCAAGGCTTCCCCGATGGCGCGAAAAGGCACAAGGGTACGACCTTCTTTCAGCACCGGATCTACATCTGTCTCCAGAGTAGACCCATCAAGGAAAATCTTGATAGGGGCTTGCGGGCTTGCAGCATAAGCGGGACAAGCTACTGACAAAACCAAAAACGAGATCAACAACATTCCTGAACACATCCACACTATACGCTTCAGATTTTTCAAATCGCTCCACCTCCACAAAATTGGTGTTTATGGTCTTATTTTGACATATGATTAATATGATTTAAAGTAATAAATTTTTATTAAAAAAATTTATTAAATGAGGCTTTTTTATAACTGTACGGAGATAACAATTAAATACAAAAATGCCATAAAAATTGATATTAGCAATGCATGGGCGTTAGGATAAAAGAAATTAAAAAATAGAAAAAAGGGGATCGATATGAAAAAATTAACGGCGTTGATTTTGGCATTGTGTCTGTTGCTGGGTGTTGCGGGCTGTGGTGGATCAGTGCCGGCAGAGAGTGAATTGGGAGCTAAAGACATTGTGATTCTATTTACCAGCGATGTGCATGGCGGTATCGACAGTGGCTGGACTTACAGCGGTGTGGATGTTATTCGCAAACAGCTCATTGTAAAAGGCAGCAGCGTCATTCTTGTTGACAACGGTGACTCGGTTCAAGGTGAACCCCTTGCCACGATGTCAGCAGGTAGTGCAGTTATCGAGCTGATGAACACTCTCGGCTACGATGTTGCAACTATAGGAAACCACGAGTTCGACTACGGTATAGAGCGGTTTATGGAACTAGTGGAAATGGCTGATTTCCCGTATATAAGCTGTAATTTCAACATGTCAGGGAAACTTGTGTTTGACCCGTATATTATAAAGGAGATTGACGGCACAAAGATTGCGTTTGTGGGCATCACCACACCTTGGACGCTGAGAAGCTCCACTCCTGCATACTTCATGGACCAAGACGGAAATTACATATACGGTTTCATGCAAGGCAATGATGGAAAAGACCTATATGCTGCCGTGCAAAAGGCTGTGGATGAGGCCAAAGCCGAAGGGGCAGACTATGTGGTCGTAATGGCCCATTTAGGGAATGTGGGCGAACACAAACCATACACATACGAAGACGTGTTAGCGAACACTACGGGCATTGATGTACTTGTTGACGGACACAGCCATGACCTTGACCAGGTGGAAATGAAAAATAAAGCTGGCAAAAAGGTGCTTCGCTCCGCATGCGGGACCAAGCTTGAAGCGATAGGTTATGTGCGCATTACGCCGGAAGGTGAAATCAGCACGGGCCTGTACAAGTGGGACAACGATGAGAATGCGGTTGAAGTCTTGGGTCTTGAGTCAGTTATGAACGAGGCCTGCCAAAAGGCCAAGGAAGAACTTAATGCCGCCCTAGCCGAGGTGGTTGCCACTAGCAAAGTTGACCTTTTGACAAAGGACCCGGCCAGCGATGTGCGCATTGTCCGCAACCAGGAAACCGCCATCGGCAATTTCTGCGCTGATGCATATCGCCATATATCGGGCGCGGACATTGCATTTGTAAACGGGGGCGGTATCCGGAGGGACATTCCCAAAGGCGATGTTACCCGGGAGGATATCTTAAAGATCCATCCCTTCGGCAATATGCTCAGCGTGTGCGAGGCAACGGGGCAGGAAATCCTGGATGCCCTGGAGTTTGGCGCTTGCGCATGGCCTGCGGAATTTGGGGGTTGGCTCAGCCCCTCAGGTATCAGCTATGAGGTGCATACATATATTGACTCAAGCGTGCAGACGGACGAAGCCGGAATGTTTGTGGGGGTTGGCGGCGAGTATCGTGTCAAGAATGTTTATGTGGGAGACGAGCCACTGGATCCAAACAAAACCTACACCGTAGCCAGCCACAACTACATGCTGCAGAACATGGGGGACGGTTACACGATGTTTGCCGACAATGTTTTTACCCAGGACAGTGTAATGGTTGACGTTCAGGTTCTTATCAAATACATCACTGAAGACCTGGGCGGAGTTATCGGTGAGGAGTATGCAGAGCCCCAGGGACGAATCATCTTTGTGGAAGAAAAGATATAATGACGAGTTACCGGGAAACCGTCAATTCAAGACGCACGATTTGAGGTGAAATAGAGGAACATTCAAAGATAGATAATATATAATCAAATTAATCAAGTTTGAAATATGCTGAATAATGGCGATATAATCTTTAATATGCCGGATGAAAAAGGGAATATCGAGATAAGTATTAAATGCCACCACTGGCTAGCTATTGGAGGCTTGCAAATGGAGAATGAACAGAGCACTTATCTAAAGTATCGGGTATTTAATGCAGTTTTTCTGGTAGGTATTTTCATGTCGTTTTCGTGCAGCTTGATGAATCATTTGCTGGGCATGGAAACAGTAGTCTCATCAGTATCTTTGGCTTGCGGTATTGTAACTGTAGGATTATTCATTACCTTCAAAATTAGCGGCAATTATGAACTGCTCTCGTTAATAGTCGTCATTTTCCTGAGTTTTGTTTTTTTCCCAACCATGTGGCTTATCAATGGGGGGACTCACGGCAGTATTCCATATTATATCATTATAAATGCTGGAATAATTGCCTTATTGCTTACTGGATTGAAAAGATGGATTATATTTTCTATTTTCGCTTTAGTTATTGGTGTTTTGATGGCTATTGAATATCAGAGACCTGACTTAGTAATAGTGTATAATTCCGGGTTAATAAGATATATTGATTTTGCCTTTGGTATCTTTATTTGTCTGTTCACCGTTGTAATTCTAATTGCTGTCCTTATTGATGGCTATGCGGAGGAACTTAAAAAATCAAGGCAATATCTCACCACCCTTAAAAAACAGAATAAGGAAATAGAAGCTAAAAACAAGTTGTTGAAAAAAAACAATGCTGAGCTTATAAAGGCTAAAGAAGAAGCGGAAAAATTGAACAGACTGCTGTACGAAGAAAAACAAAAGCTACAGATGCTTTCGATAACTGATTATTTGACAGGAACTTTTAACAAATGGTTTATTACTTCTTGTTTAAAGGAAGAGATTGAAGCGTCACGGGAAAAACAGAAAAAAGCTAACCGCAGCCTTGATTGATATAGATGACTTTAAAGGTATAAATGATACATACGGGCATTTATATGGTGATTATGTCATGGAGAGGGTAAGCAAGACAATAATAAATAACCTGAGACAAAACGATATAGCAGGGCGTTATGGAGGAGACGAGTTTTTAATCATTCTGCCAGACACCAGCATAGAAGAAGGACATGCTGTAATGGAGCGGGTTCGCCAAAAGATTGCGGAATTAAAATGGGAAAATGATTTGGTGGTAACAATCAGTGGCAGTGTCTTAGAAGCTGATAATGTTGAATTGACCAACCTGTTAAACAAACTTGATCAGCTATTATATAGGGCTAAACATAAAAGCAAGAACCTGATAGAATACTTAGAAATCAGCGGTTGACAGGAGAATGGTCCCTGCTAAACTACATTTTACTATAGTAGTTGAAATAAAAATGTAAATGCAGGTAGAATATTGGTATGTTAAGGTTGTTTAGATTTGGTGTTTATGTTCTTTAGTTTTCAAGCAGGTAGTGAAGGCTTTAGGGAAAAACTACTTGGGTTAAAACCGGGCAAAATTTTAAAGGAGAGGAGTTGTACTTATGCAAGGAAACCCCAAACTTATTGAAACGCTGAATGCTTTGCTTGCAGACGAGTTAGCAGCCATCAATCAGTACATCGTGCACGCTGAAATGTGCGAGGACTGGGGCTATGGTAAGTTACATGAAGGCTTTGAGAAGCGGGCCATAGAGGAAATGAAACATGCCGAAAAACTTATCGGGAGAATTCTTTTTCTCGGTGGAACTCCTATCGTATCCAAACTAAATGATATTCATATTGGCAAGGACGTTCAAAAGCAGTTAGAATTTGACCGTGCTGCAGAGGAAAGCGCCATCAAAGCATATAATGATGCCATAGCGCTTGCGGGTGAGGTGCGTGACCATGCAACCAGGGATATTCTTGTGCAAATTCTAAACGACGAAGACCGTCATATGGATGAACTCGAGGAACTCTTAGATCAGATTGAGCAGATGACTTTACCCATGTTCTTGACAATTCAAGTTAAGTAATTGTCTATAGGAAGACTTGAATTCGAGAGGCTGTAGCAATTACAGCCTCTTTGTTTTTGGAAAACATGACCGGCAATCTCATCCGGCAGCACCATTAAATCTGCTAACCGAATAACCCGGAAACAAATCCCCGGGTTTTAGGGCTGTCCGGAGACTCAAACAGTTTTTGGGTGGGTGCTTTTTCTATTAGTTGGCCGTCCAATATAAAGGCGGTCTCATTGGATATCCGGCGGGCTTGGAAAAGGTTGTGAGTAACAATAATAATACACAGTCCCTCCGCCAACTGGGTCAATAATTCTTCAATCAGTCCGGTGGAAGCCGGATCAAGACTGGAGCAAGGTTCATCAAGGAGTAATACCTGGGGTTCCACTGCCAATGCTCGGGCTATGGCCAGGCGCTGCTTCTGTCCGCCAGATAGCTGTGCTGCAGGCCGCTTAAGGCGATCCTTCACTTCATCCCACAGGGCTACTTGCCGCAGGCATTTTTCCGTTATGGCCTCTAAATCTGAGTGTCTTTTCACTCCATAATACTTCGGACCGAAGAGTACATTTGCCCTTATACTTAGAGGCAAGGCTACCGGAATCTGGTAAACCATACCTACACGCCGGCGCAAAAGGGATACATTTTTGTATTCCTTTATTGATTTCCCCAATACTTTTATATCTCCTTGGCTCTTAAATCCAATTTCCATTTCCGCGGTTCGATTAATACTGCGTAATAATGTAGTTTTGCCACACCCGGAAGGTCCAATTATCGCTGTAATGGAATTCGAGGCAAACTCCACGTTAATATTTTGCAAAATCGCCTTGGGGCCGTAAAAAGTATTAAAATCTATAAATTCAACCGCATTCATTGCTTATTTATCCTCTCTTGCCAGCTGCTTAATGATAATGCCAGAATATTAAGAAACAAAACTAAGGTAACCAGAACCAGAGCTGTTGCATAGGCATGGTTCAGGGATATGTGCTCATTAAACAATATATAGAGATGATAGGGCAAAGCCATAACCGGCTCCAGCAAAGCCCCTGACGAGCTGGCTACAAATGCAGCTGCAGTTACCATAATGGGGGCAGTGGCTCCGGCTGCATACCCTAAGGAAAGCAATACTCCGGCTGTTATACCTGCGGCTGCTCGGGGAAGAATGACCCGGTATAATGTATAAGACTTGGAAACCCCCAAAGAGTTGGCGACTAATCGATAATTCTTATCAACCGCCAAGAGGGCATCCCGGCTGGATATCACAATAACCGGAAAAATCATTATGGCCAGAGCTAACCCTCCGGCCAGGAGCGATATTCCCCAGCCCAGTGTAACAACTCCCAGAGCATAGACGAACAAACCGATGATAATTGAAGGTACACCGGCCATACTCTGCACCAGAAGGTTGATAATTTCAGCCAGGCGTCCGCTGCGACCGTATTCACTCAGGTACATGGCTGTCAACAAGCCCGGAACAATAGATATGACTAAAGCCAGCACAATGAGCCATAGAGTTCCTTTTATAGCTGGGAATATCCCCCCTTCAGTGCCCAGGGGAACTCCGTGGGGGCTGTCCAGAATAAATTGGCTGCTGATAAATGGCCCCCCACGCCAGATGAGATAGAGTATTATAGCCAGTAAAATTACCAGTATGAGAAGCCCGGATACCCAGAACCAACCTAATGATAGCTGATCTGTGATGGTTTTTTTCATGTAAGAGTACCCCCCTTTTGCAAGCGGTTCAAAAGCAAGTTTATACCTAGATTAACTGCCATGACCATTAAAACCAGAACTAGTCCCGCAGCAAACAAAGCCTGGTAATGAAGGCTTCCGGGGGTGGTACTTCCCAGTTCCAAGGCAATCAATGCTGACAGGGGTTCACCCTTGTCAAACCATGAACCGGGCAGCCGCAGCGTGTTTCCAGCCAGCATGAGCACTGCCATGGTTTCACCCATAGCCCGTCCAAAGGCCAGTACCAGTGCACCCAACATGCCTTTTCCGGCCAAGGGAACCAGGATGCGCAGGGTCAGATACTGTCTGGAAACCCCTAAAGCAATGCCGGCGTGGCGGTATTCGGCTGCCACTGAACGCAGAGCAGCTTCAGAATTGGCTACTATAAATGGAATGACCATTATGGCCAGTACCAGAGAAGCAGCAAAAAGAGATTCTCCACTGGCCAGGTCAAATTTCACTTCGAAAAATTTCACCAGAACTGCTGCTCCCAGAAAGCCATAAACAACAGAGGGGATACCTGTTAGCATATTTATAACCGGACGCAAAACTGCCGCCAGAGGTCGGGGAGCAAATTCGGCCAAAAATATAGCACAGCCAAATCCCAATGGCGCCGCAATAAGCAAAGCCCCTCCCGCAACCCACACCGTACTGACAATCATAGACAGGATACCGATTTCAGGCGGAGTGTTTAGAGGCCTCCAGCTTGATCCGCTTAAAAAACCGCTTACCCCAATTTGTGACCAGATTGGCCAGCTCTCTCGCAGTATAAAAAGCAGCATTGCCAGGAGCAGCAGTGAAGACACAGTTGCTGCACTAATTATGATGGAACTGATTATCTTTTCTTTTAACTCTGTACCTGGATATGTCAATCGCTGTTACCTTCTTTACTGATGTGAAAACAAACGAGCAGGCAGTACCTGCCCGTTATTATGTTACAGATTACTAGGGAATAACCGGAACGTAACCTAGGTCCTCAACTACTTTCAGTCCTTTCTCAGATAACAGATAATCTAAAAACTTCTGTTCCATATTATCCGGTGTGTCTTTGCTGACCAGAAGCAGCGGCCGGCCAATTTTATATGCCCCTGAATTGATATTTTCCAGGGTAGGTGCGATTCCATCAACGCTCAGGGGTTTTATTTTATCAGGATTCTGGTTAACCAAGCCGCTGGATACATAACCTATGGTATCTGCATTATCCATTATCTTGCCCGCCAACGCCCCCATGGAAGGAATCTGTAAAGCCTCATCGGAAATAGGGGTGCCTTTCATAACTGCCGAATCAAAAACTTCGCTTGCTCCACCGCCCAGATCACGAACAGCGACTACAATAGGACGCTTGGGTAAAGCGGGATCTAGTTCTTGCCAATTTTTAATCTGGCCTGAGAAAATAGCTACCAGCTCTTCAGTTGTCAGGTCAGGCTTAACCTGGGCTACTGGGTTGGCTGAATTAACACCGATAACCAATACATCAGAACCCAACTGGGTGATGCTTCCCTCAGCAAACTGCTCTTTTTCTTCATCTTTTAGAGTCTTGCTTACCATACCAAAGTCAAATGTCCCATCGATAGCTGATTTCAGGCCAAAACCGGAACCACCGGTTGACACGAATATAACGATGGGTTCTTCCGGCAAGCTGGCGTCAACTTTGTCCCAGGTTTTGAACTCTTCAGTAAAGTTATCAGCACATTGAGCTATGATGGGCGCCAGGGTACTGGAACCGCCGATTTTAATAGAGTAATCTTCTTTTGGAGCTGCATTATTCTCACCACCCGGTTCATTGCCTGCACAGCCAGCCAACATTGTAATGGCGAAAATACAAGACAACAATACACTTAACCATTTTCTTTTCTTCATTCTAAAATCCCCCATTTTTAGTATTCATAATAAAATAGTATATATTACTAAACATAATTCGTCTATTAACAAATAGTTATACATCTCTAACAAAGCTGGGTTAATTAGAAGCCTCACGCAAAAAAAGAAACTATTATGGATGATATAATCAAGAAATAAACGATTTGAGAAGGTGAATGAATGAACTATAAAATAATTAGGGGCGCGGACCAGATGAATATAGATGAGATAATGAATCTCCTGAAGCAAACATATTGGGCCGATAAGCGTTCGCAGGAACAGGTTGTAAAATCAATGTGCAATTCTCAGTGTTACGGTGTTTATCTTGAAGAACAGAACATACTAGCTGGTTTTGCCAGGGTCATTACCGATTTCGCAACCACCTATTATCTTTGCGATGTTATTATCGATGCAAAATATAAAAATAATGGATTGGGAACAGCACTCATTGCATATATAGAAAGCTTACCAGAATATCAGGGCTTAAGAGGTATACTGATAACCAAGGACGCCCATGGGTTATATAAAAAGTTCGGATATCAGACTCTTAACGACAGGGTAATGGTCAAGGGTAGACT
>DLUN01000200.1:622-5917 GCA_003444615.1 Syntrophomonas sp. | reverse complement strand
CCGGTCAGAATATGACCCAGGAGGAATTGGCAGAGAAACTATATGTCTCCCGTACAACAATCTCTAAATGGAAATCTGGAAGAGGCTATCTTGAAATTGAAAAGATTTTTTGACTCATGCAAATAGCAGCGGAAGGTGCTAAAAGCCATATGAATATACTAGTCGCAGACGATGAGAACGACATCCGAAACTTAATAAAAATGAGTCTTGAGGAAAACGGATATACTGTCTTGACGGCGCAAAACGGCAAGGAAGCATGGGACATCCTTATGACACAGAACGTCCATCTGGCCATCTTGGACGTGATGATGCCAGTGATGGACGGATTTAACCTTATCCGCAAAATACGGGAGCACAGCACCATCCCCGTCATCTTCCTGACCGCCAGGACAGACGAAATGGACAAGGTGCTGGGACTAGGATTGGGTGCGGACGACTATCTTGCCAAGCCCTTTTCCGTTGCCGAGTTGGTAGCTCGCGTAGGCGCACAGCTGAGACGGAATAATGAGTATCTCGCAACGAAGGAAAAGGCCAGCATAACCATTACATACGGAAGTTTGTCTATAGATAAAGAAAAGTGCTGCGCTTATAAAAACGGAGAGCCGATTGAGCTTGGCGCCAAAGAATACAAGCTGCTTCTGCATTTCATGGAACACCCGGAGAGAGTTTTTACGAAGCGGCAGCTTTATAAAGCGGTATGGGAAGAAGAACACTATTTTGATGATAACACGGTGATGGTACATATAAGTAGAATCAGAAACCGGATTGAGGATGACCCGCACAAACCAAAGTATCTCAAGACCATTCGCGGCATCGGGTATAAGCTCCATTACACTGGAGAAAAGCCATGAAGAAAAAGCTGTCCAATCAATTTCTGGTAAACTTTTTGGTGATATTCCTGCTAACCATACTGGCAACTGTACTTGCATTTGTTCTGCTGTCTGTTGCCAGCGGATTGATTGCGGGTTCACTGGCCAAAAACCAGTATCCTGCCAGTGCCATTATCAAGGAGGATTACAAGCAGATTGATGCATCTGTTGTGGTGCAAAACGGCGGCGGTGTACAGGTTGTTGACAAAGAATACCGTGTGGTTTATTCCAGCGGTCTTGATACCATCGGAAAAGAAATGCTAAGTGCCGAGGAATTTACCAAATTCTTAATAGAAAGTAAGAGCAAGCCCTACAATTACGATATCCTCTATCAGCCCCAAGGTGAGTTCTGGCTGATTGTTACCTTTCCCACTTCCATCCGACTGGATTTTTCCTTAGTGTATAATAAAGCAGCAGCTGCCGGTGATTTTCAACGGGCAGGTTGGGCGCTTGCCTTCGCGGTGTTGAGTTATCTTCTGATACTTGCTCTTTTCGCTTTTATCTATTCCGGAATCACTGCGGCCAGCATAATCAGGCCTTTGCGGAAGCTCACTGAAGGCACCATGCTTTTGCGAGAAGGGGATTATTCTGCCAGGGTAGATTTGCAGCTGAAAAATGAGTTCGCCGACCTTCAAAACACCTTTAACGACATGGCTGCACGGATCGAGCATGAAATATCCCTGCGTAAAAAATCCGAGGAGGACAGAAGGCGGTTGATTCTCGACATTTCCCATGACCTGAAAAATCCAATGTCCAGCATTCAAGGCTATGCGGAGTTGCTCATGAAAAAGTCAGACCTGACCGTGCATGAACGCAATGAACACCTGGAAGTCATTCTCAATAACAGCAAAAGGGCCAACCGGCTGCTTACTGAGTTGTTTGAGCTCTCCCAAATGGACAGCCCTGAATTTTCATTAAAGCTAGAAAGAACAGATATCTGCGAATATATCCGGCAAATATGCGGCGAGCTTGTACCGCAGTTGGAGCGTGAAGGGTTCGAATATGAATTTGATATTATGGAAGAAAGCGTCTTTGTAATGCTGGATAACAACCGATTTGGCCGGATCATACAAAACCTTGCGCATAATGCAGTGCGATATAACCCGCCTGGAACACTGGTTATCGTAAGCCTGACGGTACAAGACAGTCTTGTGGTGATTGATTTCAGCGACAATGGGATAGGAATTCCAGCACATCTTGCGGACCACATATTCAAGCCATTTGTCCGGGTGGACGATTCCCGCCACTCCAAAACTGGCGGCAGCGGATTGGGGCTTTCCATTGCCAAAAGAATTGCCGAAGCACACGGAGGAGATTTGACAATATGCCTCAGCAAGAATAAGGGGAGCACCTTCCGGATTACCATTCCCAGGATTTAAGGTAAATTTAAGATTCACATCAGATATATTACAGGTTCGACTGCGATGATAGTAATGAACCTGAAATACATCTGATTTTTTTGTGGGGTGATGAGAAATGAAGTATGAACCCTCTTTATTGGAGATATTTCTTACTAGACTCTCGTTTCTACTTTACAGCAAATCGGTTTACCGAGCATTTGCGGACCGTCTGCCCCTTAATGGGAAGGAGCAGGTACTTGATTTCGGATGCGGAATGGGTACGGTTGCTTACTACTTGGCCAAAAGGCTGCCCTACGGGCACTTAACTTGCATGGACATATCCCAGCGATGGCTGAAGGTTTGCCGCAAGACCCTGCGCAGCCACGGGAATATAGCTTATCGGCAGTCGGAATCCCCAATGTTTGGCAAAGAGAGCTTCGATCTAGTGTACTGCCACTTTGTTTTGCACGATATTTCGGAAAGTGAATTGAGGGATATCATTCATGCGTTGGCTGAGTCCCTTAAACCTGGTGGTGTACTGGTTTTCCGCGAACCGTTGAGAGAAAGGGGCAAAATAGGCGTTATTAAACATCTGATAGAGCAAAACAGTCTATTCCTTAAGGAAAGCCGTATCACCGACATCCCCCTGCTGGGCAACGCTCTGGAAAGCGTATACATCAAATAATAAGCAATGGAGGTCTTACTATGATGCAAATAGTTGCCTTTTTCATTTTGACATTTTTGATGGCTGTAGCTCTTGCCCAGGGGGTGTTCCTGGCAGCTTATGGAGTCATTGCCCGTCTTAGAAAAAAGACCCATCCACAGCAGCTTATTCGGTTGAAAAAAACGGCACTATTCCTAATGATAGTGGTGATCTTGAACGCAGGGTTGATTACTTTTTCACAGTTCACCGCTTATACGCCCAGCATCGTTGACGAAAACGGTAATAAACCGGAAAACAGCATTGCAGAACTTAGAGAAATTGAATTGAATGGCAGGAAGCAATGGATCAGCCTGCGAGGTTGGGATAAAAATGCACCCGTCCTGCTCTTTTTGGCGGGAGGCCCTGGTGGTACGCAAATGGCTGCGGTGCGGCATGAGTTGGCCGAATTGGAGAAGCATTTTGTCATTGTCAACTGGGATCAGCCCGGCTCTGGAAAGTCCTATTATGCCACCAATATACAAAACATAACCGTCCAAACCTATATTCAGGATGGTCACGCTCTTACGGAATACCTGAAGGAACGCTTTTCTCAGGAGAAAATCTACCTGATGGGGGAATCATGGGGCAGTGCCTTAGGGATTTTCTTGGTTCATGAATACCCGGAATCCTATTATGCCTTAATTGGAACAGGGCAAATGGTTGATTTCGCAGAGACCGAGCGTATGGATTACGCTAAAGCCATGGAAATCGCTAGAAACAACGGTGACACCGTTCTCATAGAAAAACTTACCGCAAACGGTGAGCCGCCCTATTATGGCAAGGATGTCACATGGAAAAGCGCAGTGTATCTCAACCACCTGGATAGCTATATGGACAGCAATCCCAGCATCCGTAACCCTGGCTACAACACCTTACGGGACATCGGTTCTTCCGAATATGGGCTGCTGGACAAAATCAACTTCATTCGAGGTATTATCAATACCTTTGGTCATGTTTACCAGCAGCTTTATGACATCGACATGAGAACTGACTATACCAAGCTAAATGTCCCCATCTACTTCTTCTTAGGACGACACGATATCAACGCACCCACGGCGCTGGTGGAGGAATACGAGCAGGTGCTCAGCGCGCCGGACAAAGGGATCGTATGGTTTGAGCATTCTGGACACAATCCGTGGATCAATGAGGGGGAGAAATTTGTTGAGGAGGCCATATCATGCTTTTTGGGAATCAAGACGCCAAAACAAGATGGATAAGGAATATCAGCCCAATCATTATTCTGCCGCTAGTGATGGCAATCGTTTTATCAGTTTCGGCCTGTAATCCGACAAAGGGCAGCATTATGATTTTTGAGAAACCCAATGGAAATGGATTCATAATGGATTTCAAGGAATGGAGTGCAAATAACAAGTGCCAATTATCCCTTAACGGGGGGGATGTGTTGCAAATTGAAGTTAACCGCGAGGAAGGAGAAATCGCTCTTGCCGTCAGCGGTAAAAAGGGCAGCGAACCCTATATAGGCAACCGCTTGGAGTGTGGTGTATTTACCGTAACCGTGTCTGAAACGGATGAATATTTGATACGAATCATGGGTAAGGATGCAACTGGACAGGTTACCCTAAAAATTGTGGAAAGTGAGGCTAAATAGGTGCTTGGTATTTATGTGAGCAGTACAGGCAATACATCAAAAGAACGGTGTCAGACAAATTGGGTACCATTGAGAAATTGCGGGACTTTCCCGAATTAGGGTTAGCTTTGCAAGTCTCAGAGTGACGCTAGAAGTAATCGTCGATCTCTTCAAAAAGAGCTTCTGCGCCGACGTACAGGGTGGACCCAATGGAAAAAAGCGCTAACAAACCGAGGCTCATGTTAAGCCATAGTAATTTGCGATTATTATTTAATATGGTAAGCCCCATTATTATTGTTATCACGGCGGGAATACTGTTCAAAAAAGGAGTTGGAAGTATAATCAGTATGCTCTGGAGGGCTACTACTATAGATGCCAGCCTTATTTCTATTTCACTAAGAGACCTTGCCTGACTTGGGTAAAAGAACTTTTCTTCTAATCGTTCACACAAAGGCAATGCCTTTTCTTCAATCTTCTTTATAAGATTATCCGATAATTCCCATTTCCCAATAAACTGAGGCAACCACAAAACAGTCTTCCCCAAGGAACGCTGTATGGCCCAAATACAGAGAAGGGCTGCCGGGATAAAGCCTACCCCTGGTGGTAGGGGAACAGTAATCGGCAGGGCTAAAATGATAAACATTAATCCAAAACTCTGCGAACCATAGGCATTGATAAAGTCTTCAACTTTTAATTTATAATCTTTTTTGTTGATAGCATCGCGTATTAACTGACTAGGTGGTTTATCATTTGACAGATAACTCATAGTACGTTAGTCGGTTCCTTTCCTACAGC
>DLUN01000200.1:0-411 GCA_003444615.1 Syntrophomonas sp. | reverse complement strand
TAAACACTATAATCGCAGGTTTGTCCGATTTCAAATCATTATAATTTAATATAAACCTAAAGTTAATGGGTGGCAAGAAGGTTATAGGAAACAGGGAGGCTTTTGGAGTAGGGACTGACTCTTATGGCACAGATCACGATGAATGAAAACATTGGTGGTCGGCTTAAGCAGGAGTATTAGCCGGGCGAGCGACGTACGAACGAGCCATTGCAACACACGGCGAAACTGAGGGCTGCGAAGGGTCGCTCAAAACAGAGTTTTACGCAGCGAGGACTGAGTGCATGGATGCCGAATTGCGAGAGGTCCGCTTCGCACCGAAGTAAGCCGATGTGTTGCAGGCGAGGTGTCTTGGAGCGAGCTGGCTAATACTCCTGCAAAGCCGTGGTTAGCATCGACATAGAGATTGCTACG
>DLUN01000082.1 GCA_003444615.1 Syntrophomonas sp. | reverse complement strand
TTCCAGATAGGCCAGGCTGATCACGCAATCAGTCCCCGCTCCAAACACGTCGCCGGGAGAGTGGGCCATGATCACATGAGGGGCGCGGCGCAGGATTCGATCTATCCCCTGGTCCCAGGCTTCTACCAATCGACCATAGCGCCTGTTCAAGGCTTCATCCTGACTTTGTGCCAGCAGCATGCGCATCCAATCTATTACCAGACCAGCGAGATGCTGTATCTTGGCCTGGTCTTCGATGATCAGCCAATAAACCTGCTGCTTGTTGCTGCCGGTAGGGGCATAACGAGCTATATCGATCAATTCTTCCAGCTGTTGACGGCTTAAGGCCGTTTTCTTAAAGGTGCGGGTGGAGCGCCGGGTCCTTAAAAAGTGATCTATCTGGTTTTGGTCGGGGAGGATATCAGGGATTATGGACGACAGGCTTTCGGGACCGGTGTCCTCCAAAGTCAAAGCTCCATGAGGACAAACTGCTACACAGTGGCCACAGTGGATGCAAAATTCTTCAGCATTCTCTACTGCCGTTGGGTAACTGTCTTTCTCAGGAAAGACAATTAGCTTGCCTGGGCATTCCAGGCCACAGATACGGTCGCGCTGACATTTGTCGGTATCAATTTCAATAAAGCTCATTAAAACGTCCTCCTCCTCGTGTTTTTATCACTTAAAGCCCATGACTTTCCCTTATTATAACTAAAGCAGTTGATTTCCACATCTTTAACAATTCGGTAGGAGGCGGAAAATAGGGGGTATCAATGCTGGATCTGTGGGGGAATTCCAGGTTGTAGCTGGAATACAATCTTTACAGCAGATTATGGAGTGGAATCCATTATAATGAGTGTCCTGTTAAATTGGAATAATAAGCAGTGCAATCAGGAAGGATTCCTGTTAAGGAACCCGAAAAAGTGTTACTACCCATAATTTTTGCTAGGGGGATGATTATGGAATCAATAGTAATCAGACAGCTAGTGCGGGATACCGACCGTTATCTAAACCAACAGGTAGAGGTCAATGGTTGGATACGCAGTAACCGGGATCAGAAGGCTTTTGGATTTATTGCCTTAAATGACGGCACTCACTTTAACACTGTTCAAGTAGTTTATGAAAAAGACACCCTCAGCAATTTTTCCGAGGTAGCCCACTACCGGGTGGGGGCGGCTATTACCGTACAGGGTAAAGTAGTGGCAACTCCCCAGGCTAAACAGCCTTTTGAGATAAAAGCAGAGCATATCATACTGGAAGGGGATTCTCCCGAAGACTATCCTATTCAACCTAAGCGGCATAGCCGGGAATTCTTGCGGGAAGTGGCTCATTTGCGCCCGCGCACTAATTTATTTGCGGCTGTTTTTCGCATAAGGTCGCTGGCGGCCTTTGCCGTGCACCAGTTTTTTCAGCAGCGAGGATTTGTCTATGTACATACCCCCATAATAACCGCTAGTGACGCGGAAGGAGCCGGGGAACTGTTTCGGGTAACTACCTTGGATCCTGCCCAGCCGCCTCTAGATGATAAAGGTCAAGTTGACTTTGGCCAGGACTTCTTTGGACTACCCACCAATTTGACGGTGAGTGGCCAATTGGAAGCGGAAGCATTTGCACTGGCCTTTCGGGATGTCTATACATTCGGCCCCACTTTCCGGGCGGAGAATTCCAACACCGCACGGCATGCATCTGAGTTCTGGATGATTGAACCGGAGATAGCTTTTGCGGATTTACAGGATGATATGCATCTAGCTGAAGCCATGATCAAACATATCGTGAACTATGTGCTGGAAAATGCCCCAGAGGAAATGAAGTTCTGCAACCAATTTGTGGATAAAGGTCTTCTGGAAAGGCTGCAGTCTATTGTTCGCCAGGAATTTGCTCAGGTTACCTACAGCGAAGCGGTTAAGTTACTGCAAGACTCCGGGGAACGGTTCGATTATACCCCCGAGTGGGGCAGTGACCTGCAGACTGAGCATGAACGCTATTTAACCGAGAAAGTGTTTAAGGGACCGGTTTTTGTAACTGATTACCCCCGGGACATCAAAGCCTTTTACATGCGGCAAAACGATGACGGTGCAACCGTAGCGGCTATGGACTTGCTGGTCCCTGGAGTAGGAGAGTTGATTGGGGGCAGCCAGCGGGAAGAAAGGCTGGAACTTCTGGAAGCCCGTATGGAAGAACTGGGCATGTCCAAAGACGAACTGTGGTGGTACCTGGACCTGCGTAAATACGGCGGAGTCAAGCACGCCGGTTTCGGTGTAGGTTTTGAAAGGCTGATTATGTATTTGACCGGTGTTAGCAATATCCGTGACGTTATTCCTTTCCC
Source organism: Syntrophomonas sp. (assembly GCA_003444615.1). GTDB lineage: Bacteria > Bacillota > Syntrophomonadia > Syntrophomonadales > Syntrophomonadaceae > DTU018. The sequence goes on along the minus strand of DLUN01000082.1, from coordinate 11,822 downwards.
TCGCACGGTAAAATCCTGCCAATTCTAAAAGCCCGCCGGCTCTAACCCTTCTTATCTATTGATGGATGAAGAGCGCCAGATGGTTTAGGGGAGCGGATACCACTGCTCCCCTATTTAGTATCTTCCTTATCCTCTTCATGCTGGGCCTGCTTATACGGCTTGTATCTGTGCAACCAGTTACTTCCTGATGAGTTAAGAGATAGAACAGTCTATAATATAAGGAATGAGCTTTAAACTGAGGTGCTTAGATTGAACCTACCGGGGAGAGGAAATTACCGTTATTACTTAGTAACTATTCTGTCTGTAACGTGGATGATTATCTACCTGCAACGTACTAATATCGGCATGTTGCTGGTGGATAACCGTTTCTTAGAGAATATGAATCTACTGGGTCAGCCAGCTCAGCAAGGTTTGTTAATGACCGTCTTTCTATTGGCCTATTCCCTGGCTAATATATTATTGGTGTCAATAAGCAACCGGCTGGGTCCAAGGCGGACATTAATGTGGGGAATTGTCGTAGGCTCTATGATATTGATGCTGGGAGGCTGGGCCGCTACTTTTGCGGCTATCATTGCAGTTCGTTTGTTATTGGGCATTACCCACGGCATTCAATATCCCAACCTAAGTGTCCTGGTTAAAAACTGGTTTCCTCCCCATGAACGGGGGACGGCCAATGCTATATATGCCATGGGGGGATGTATTGGTCCTGCTCTGGCCATTCCCCTGTATGGTTGGCTTAATCAATCCTGGGGGTGGGAATACAGTTTTTTTGTTCCTGCGGCTTTAGGACTAGCCTGCGTTATCCCTTTCTTCTTAAAATGGGTTTCCGACCAGCCCGGTGATAACTCCTATATTTCTGATAAGGAAGTAAGATATATCATATCAAATCAACGCAACTGTCCGGCTGAGGAAGACAGTGACCAGAGATCGCCAGGAATTAGCCAGGTATTGAAAAACCAGTCCTTTTGGTTATTGTGTATAGCCTATGCCGCCTTCAATTGCAGTTGGTGGGGATTGCTGACCTGGATACCTCAGTATCTGGTACAAGCTCGTCATTTTGAAATGTCGGGAATGACCAGTTATGTAACTGTTGCCTATATGGTTGCTATGGTAGGTGTTTTCACAGGCGGTAGGTTGGTTGATTACGTACCCCGAAAAAGCATAGTGGGATTAGCAGCCTTGTTGGGCGTGGCTCTGGCCACCTTTGGCATATCAGCCACTTCTTCCCCCATGGGTGCAGTAATATGTATTGTACTGGCGGTAGGCATTAATGAATTTGTTTTCCCTACGGTATGGGCGATTTTACAAGGGATAACCCCGGGCAAATTAATGGCCGCCGGCTCAGGAATGATAAGTGGTACTGCCAATCTGGTCTCAGCAATGACTCCTTTTTTAATGGGCTTTTTGATTCAGATTACAGGAAGTTATGCCAGTGGACTTATGTTTCTGGTAGGCATGGCTTTATTAGGCGCTTTAAGCTGTTGGGTTTTGCTACGCCAGGGACATTAGAAAAGAAACTTCCTGATAGATATAACGGGGTTGGGATTCGAGCTAATCGGGTAGTCTAATGGCGTATATGGAACCATTTGCCTTCACCACCAGTATTATGTAACAAAAAGGAAAGGGGATGGCAAGGGTGCCCAATATATTCTTTGAACCCCTTGGGGATACTTATGTTGCTCAGTTTTATGGCAACATGAATTTTGGAGATTCGCCCGCCTTGTATGCCGGCCGTTTTCAAGGCCCCGGGGACATATATCGCACCTTGTTGCTTTTTGACCTATCCAGCCCTCGCCTGAGTTCTGACTTAATTCCGCCAGGAGTGACCATCAACGAAGCTTTCCTGAGACTAACAATATTTCGCAACCTTATTCCCGCTGGGACCAATATATTCTTAAATGCTTATCAGGTTTTGTCTCCCTGGACAGAGAATGCAGTAACCTGGGATACACAGCCCAATTTTAACCCGCTCACACCAGTATACAGCGCTCCTGTGTCCAGCGGTCTGGGTACCATCGAATTTAACCTTACCTCCCTGGCTAGAGGGTGGTTTGATGGCTCAGCTGTCAATGTGGGTGTACTGATTACCGGTGATGAAGTAAATGATCGACTGGTAGGCTTCTATTCGGAGCAGTTTCCTAATACCACCTTTTGGCCTCGCCTCTATATTAACTGGACTTAAAACCGAACCATCTTTTGACCCATCCTAAAGGATGGGTATTTTGTTGCCGGCTGAATTGACAGAAAATACTGATTTAATGCTCATTTCGCCAATTATTGACATCAACCGAATGCTTAGCCAATAATATAAGTAGTTAAAATAATTCGGAAACGAAATTATCGAATTCGAAACAAAGGAGCGTGTGATTTATGGCGTACGAAATGAGAATTGAGGACAACATCGTTATCTTCCAGTTTAAGAGTAACAAAGTTAGCTCTATTCAGCTGGAAACCTTAAAGGCTTTGGACCAGGTTATTGATCGGGTTAATAACGAAGAAGAGCTGAAGGGTATTATTCTGGTAGGTACCGATCGTTACTTCTCAGGTGGTTTTGACCTAAACGAATTCGTAAGTTTTAAGGGGCCCCAGGAGATTATCGACTGGTTTAAAGTAGAAGAAGAAGTACTCTACAAGCTGTTTGTATGCAGCAAACCGGTGGTTGCCGCTGTAAACGGAGCTGCTACGGCTGCCGGAATGATCGTGGCTTGTGCGGCTGATTACCGGATTGCTATGAACCATCCCAAAATCAAAGTGGGTATGACCGAGATAAAACTAGGTCTGTCCCTTACCCCGGCTGAAGCGGGCTTGATGCGCTGGGGCTTGGACACCGAGAAGAACTACCGGGATATCATTTTTAAGGGAGATCTAATACCCATAACCGAAGCAGTGGAAAGAGGCATATTTGATGAACTGGCTGATAGTCCTGAAGAACTGATGGAAAAGGCGAAGGCCAAGGTAGTGGCTCTTATCGATACACCTGGCCGGCCTTTTATAGCTTTGAAAAAGGTTCATCGCGAACATCATGCTAGCATAATTCGCCAGGGAATCGATAATTTTGATTGGAATGAGCTGGTGAAAGTCTTTACCGATGAAAAAGTTCTGGGCACCTTGAATATGGTTAAAGGAGCTTTGGGAATTTAATTCAAATTAGCTTAAACGGGCCGGGTACTAGCTACCAGGCCCGTTTTTACTTGTAAAGCCACCTTTTTCGGCAGCAGTTTAGTCGCACCTTACGAGACCTAGATAACTCTTGCGATGACATCAACCACTCCTGATTTTCACATCCTTCTAGCCAGTTTTCACCAGAAAAAAATAAGAGGCTCGATTCAAAGGGAGCAACCATGGTCACCTTAATGAATACTGGTTATCATGGGAATTAATTTCCAATAAATACCGTGGAACTGAGGGCAAAATTATAAGACAATGGAGGGCAGAGTGTGGAAAAATATCTTCTATTTTTATCTTTGGTTGGAAGGAGAAGACACTGTTCATGATGAGATTGATATCCAAGCTATACTTCTGGCTAACCGGCTGGAAACTGGAGGGGAACTTGGCTCCCGAGATCAAAAAAGCTATTTTGATTGGTGCACCCCATACCAGCAACTTTGATTTTGGCTATTCCCGGGCCGCATTATACATGATGAATCGTCCCGCCAAGTATTTAATAAAAGAGGAACTTATGAAGGCACCCTGGGGGACCTTTTTCAAAGCTACCGGCGGCATTAGTGTAAAGCGCGATAAATCTGAAAATCTGGTCGGCCATATGGTTGAATTATTTAATCGTTCGGAAGAACTGGTGATTTTATTATCACCGGAAGGAAGCCGTAAACTCAAGGGCAAGTGGAAAACGGGCTTTTACCATGCCGCACTCCAGGCCAAAGTGCCCATCGTTTTAAGCTCCCTGGACTATAAGAAAAAGATTGCTCATGTGGGATTGGTGTTCCATCCCAGCGGAAATTATTATCAGGATATGCAGCAGGTAATTGAGTATTACCGGCACATAACCCCCCGTTATCCAGAAAAATTCGCTTTGGATATTATATAAACAATTGGCCCGCTCCCTTTTGTGACCACTGAAAGAAGCGGTGAGCAAAAAAAGCTTTCAGGACAGACATCCGTCCTGAAAGCTTTTGTTTTAACTACAAGATTTACGCAGCTTTCCGATTAATTTTTATAGGCTTCTGGCAGCCAGCTGTTAACCAGTTCCTGGTTTTCCTCCACCCACTGGCGGGCAGCAGCTTCACTGTCCATTTCTTCCATCAAAGCCATAGCTGAACCGATATCGGCGGAATCCCAGTGAAAATTATCACACAACTCGTATACTTCCGGCATATCTTCCTTTAAGCCCGATCTAACCATAGTATTTATAGTCTCTGTTTCCCCATACACCAGTTTAGGATCTTCCAGGAATTTAAGATCCCAGCGGGCGAATTTCCAATGGGGGGTCCATCCCGTTACAACTACCCACTCATTATTGTCTATGGCCTGTTTCAATGATGCCACCATGGTAGCATCAGTTCCTTCCATCAGTTCAAAATCCAGACCATATTTATCCAGGGCATCTAAACTGCAGGCCATGATGCCGGCTCCGGGGTCAATACCGATAATTTCCCCTTTAAATTTATCCTTATTCGCATTGAGATCCTCAATGGAGTCAATTTCAACGTAAGCAGGAACTACCAAGCCGATTCTAGCATTATCATTATTGGGGCCCAAATCTTCGATTCTGTCACCCACCTGCTTAACATATTCACCATGGGTAACCGGTAACCAGGCTGTAAATATAGCATCCCCTTCACCGTTGGCCAAGCCCTCATACATAGCACCGGCAGCGACTGAGGTAACTTCAACATCATATCCCATTATATTTTCCAGGATATCAGCCATTACATAGGTCTCTGCTCTGGCACAAGCCCATTCAACGAACAGTAATCTGACTGTACCCTTGCTAGCTGTGCCTGGATCATCTCCATTGGTATCAGTTGCTCCTCCCCCGCAACCTACCGCAAACAAAGTCATCATCAATAAAGTTGCCAACGCCATTAATTTCTTACCTTTTTTCAACATTAGTGAATAATCCTCCCCTTTTCTAGTTAGTTTTACCCAGGTTTTGAGTTATACGATCAAGTATTATAGCAATAATTACGATAGCTACCCCAGCTTCAAAACCCATACCCATTTTCAAATTCTGTATAGCCGTCCAAACAACACCCCCTAATCCTTTAGCTCCAATCATAGCCGCGATGACTACCATGGATAGCGACAGCATAATGCATTGATTTATTCCAGCCAGTATGGTTGGTCTGGCTAAAGGTAATTCAATCTTAAACAGCATTTGGAAAAAGGTAGAACCGAAGGACTTGCCTAATTCTACTAATTCCTCGGGGACTTGCTTTATTCCCAGGTCCGTCAGCCTTATAATCGGAGGCATAGCAAATATCAGCGTAGTTATAACCGCTGGTACGACCCCCAGCCCGAAGAAGGGTATAGCTGGAAGAAGATAAACGAAAGCCGGCAGTGTCTGCATAAAATCCAGTATGGGAGTGATTATACGGTGCGCAGTCATATTTTTGGCGGTAAGAATGCCCAAGGGAACGCCAATTATAATACACAAAGATACGGCGGCGATAACCATAGCTATAGTCTGCATGGTCTCATTCCATAACTGGATGTTATAAATAAACGCCAAGCCTACTAGACTGAACAGGGCAATTCTTTTGCCAGCCAGCCACCAGGCTATTAAAGCCACCACGATTATTACTAATTCGGGAGGGATGCTTATCAGAAAATCCTGTAGTCCAACTATGGCTCCTTTTAAGACATCTGAAATAGCCTGAGTAGTATTCTGGTAGTTAACAGTTAACCAATCGATAGCCATATCAGTCCATTTAGCCAGTGGTATTCTGGGTATATTATTCATCCCAGTCCCTCCTTTCTCCAGCTAGTCCCGCTATGACAGAACCTCTTACCAGTACTCCTTTAAGGATTTTTTCTTCATCAATTACGGCTACGGGAACTTTGGTGTAGGCCAGTACATCCAGCAATTCAGACAAAGGAGTGTCGTCAAAAGCAGTAGGGACATCATTTTGAATAATGCCGTCTAATTCCCGCTGCCCTTTTTCAGCCGCCTCGGCAGCGTCTTCAGCCCGCACATAACCAATCAAGGCGCCTTTACGGTCAACCACAAAGACGGAAGATATGCCGTGAACTTCCATGATCCGCAGAGCCGCTCTTGGTCCATCCTTGGGATATACTACTGACCGCGGTTTGACCATAACTGATGATGCAGTCAAGGCTTTGGAACGGTTAACATTTTCCACAAAACGAGCTACATAGTCCGATGCCGGGGAAAGCAGAATGTCTTCTGGCTCACCTATCTGCACGATACGAGCATCTTTCATCAAGGCGATGCGGTCCCCAATTTTTAAGGCTTCGTCCAAATCATGGGTTATAAAAATAATAGTTTTATGCAGTTTCTTTTGAATTTCTAACAACTCGTCCTGCATATCTTGCCGTATAAGAGGATCAAGGGCACTAAAAGGCTCGTCCATTAAAAGTATGTCTGGGTTGGTGGCCAAAGCGCGAGCTATTCCAACTCTCTGCTGCATACCTCCGGATAAATTATGGGGATAATAGTCTTCCCAGCCCTTTAGTCCCACCATATGGAGGGCTTTTTTGGCTTGTTCGGTGCGTACTTTTCTAGCGATTCCCTGAACTTCCAGTCCATATCCTACGTTTTCGAGAATAGTGCGATTAGGCAGCAGGGCAAAACGCTGGAAAACCATACCCATTCTTTTGCGGCGAATCTCAATTAATTCCTGGGATGATACTTTGGTAAGATCCTGACCATCCAAATAAATATGGCCGGCGGTAGGTTTAATTAATTGGTTGATGCATCGTAGCAAAGTAGATTTGCCGCTTCCGGAAAGACCCATGATTACGAAACTCTCTCCTTCTTCTACTGAAAAGCTGGCTTCTCTAACCCCTACCACCTGCTTGGTCTTCGCTCTTATTTGCTCGTTGTCTTCACCCTTAAGTACCATCTCCATAGCCTTGTCGGTATTATTGCCGTAAATTTTAGTTACATTAGATACTTTAAGTTTTTCCAATAAGAATCAGTCCTTTACTTTGAGACTTAAACACATTAGTATGGGGAAATTCGACGATGTATTAAACGCCAGCAAGCAAGTAGTTACGATCTGTACTCATAAACATGAGGCACAGATTAAAACTACTCGTATATACAATGCTTTAGATAGAAGAAGAAAAGGGATGAACACCTTCGGAAAGATAATTCGGTTGGAATATCAATGAAGGCATCAGTAATCCCCATTCCCTCCTTTTACCTGCCTACGAGGTTAGCTGTCGGGTTCGGGCCAAGGCGCCCTACCAAATTGCTGGATTCACCCCAATTTACTGGTTCCCCCGCTCCTGGAATCATCCAAGATTAAGCGTATGAGAATGGTTTACTGCCAGGAATTAATGTCTTGACTGTATTGTTGAAAATTACAGAAACATTGTAACTTAAATTGAGCTTTATTCAAAACAGCAAATAATCTGTTGTCAATAGATGGGCAGTTGCCAAAGGGTAACATAGGCATATAATTAAGAAATTATTAGTTTTACGGCCTAATCCCCATTAATCATCGCTAAACAGATAAAAAACCTGTTGAAATCAAATTCAACAGGTTTTTTAAGTAATTACCCGCAGGAGGTGCAGGAGGAACATCCTCCGCCATCCTGTTCAGCCAGGGGAAGAATGCGAAACATAACTCTATCGCCATAATTAACAGATTCCAGGGTAAAACCCTGATAGATGTCTAGGAGGGATTGTTTAACGATAAATTGAAGTCCGTCGATAACCTCTACATGGTCAAGGTCGCCTGGTTCATCCAGAACCAGATAAAAAGAGGCTCCGCCTCAACCAATAGTCATCTCAATTCTGAGGCTGGTATCATTTCTTCCCTGATTGGATAACACTTGCTTGATGTCATTAACCACGTTGTCAGCAGCAGTTATCAATGCCATAGTATCACCTCTTATTTGCAATTGAGGGCACCATACCCCCTAGGGGTATTATACAGGAAAATTCTATGGAACGCAATAACAAAAACATTTATTATCGTTTATGCTTAAACAGGATTGCTCAAGAAAACAATAGTAGGTCAACCATAAATTTGCTACACTAAAACCAGAAATTGACGCTACTGCAGGAGGGAAAGGTGTGGCGGATAAAATTCAATTTGTAAGGAATTACAGTGACCTCAGTACCAACAAGGGGTTCCAATTTGAGTTTTACTGTGACCGCTGTGGCAGTGGATTCAGGACCCGGTTCAAGCCATCGGTTACAGGAACCGTAACGGGAGTACTGGATGCAGCCGGCAGTCTGTTGGGGGGACTTTTCAGCAGAGCTGCTGATGTAAGCGAGAGAGTTCGCTCCGTATCCTGGGAAAAGGCTCATGACGAGGCTTTCGTAGCAGCCGCGGAGGAACTTAGACCTAATTTCGTTCAGTGTCCGCGCTGTTCCAGTTGGGTATGTCGTTCTGGATGCTGGAATAACAAAAAGGGACTGTGTAAAGAATGTGCCCCTGATCTGGGGGTGGAAATGGCTGCGGCTCAAGCCAGCAAATCGGTGGAAGAAGTATGGGCCCATGCTGCCATGGCCGAAGAGGATAAGAAGTTAGCCACTGAATACTGGCGGGAGACTATTCGAGCATCCTGTCCTCAATGTGAGGCACCTTTATCATCTAACGCTAAGTTCTGCCCGGAATGCGGGGCACCTCTAAAGGTCCGGGAAAATTGTCCTGCCTGCGGAACCAAACTTACCCCGGGAAGTAAGTTCTGTGCTGAATGTGGACAAAAGATTTGACCAAACCGCGCCCGTCAGGGCGTTTTTTTTAGGTAAACTGCATGAGGACGTGCCAATTTTGGCATGTTAATAGGCAAGACTATGTGGTGAGGTGAAGACGGGTGAACAACCAGGATTCCAAAAGAGAAAAAGCTACTTTTGCCGGAGGATGCTTTTGGTGTATGGTCGCGCCTTTTCAAGAGCAGGATGGAGTATTGGAAGTAATATCTGGATATACCGGCGGGCATAAAGAAAATCCCACCTATGAAGAGGTATGTACTGGTAATACGGCCCATTACGAAGCAGTGCAGGTGACTTATGATCCTGGGCGGGTCACTTTTCCGGAACTACTGGATATTTTTTGGCGGCAAATCGACCCCACTGATCCGGGAGGGCAGTTTTTTGATCGGGGTCCGACCTATCAGACGGCTATTTTCTATCATAATGAGCAGCAAAAGAAGCAGGCCCAGGAGTCACGAGACCGTCTGCAGGCCAGCGGGCGTTTCCCAGCACCTATTGCTACCAAAATCCTGCCTGCATCGGAGTTCTACCCGGCGGAGGACTACCACCAGGATTATCATAAGAAAAACCCGGTTCATTATGCCCAATACCGGCAGGGCTCGGGCAGAGAGACCTTTCTGGAGGAGACCTGGGGCAAGCCAGCTTTCGATCTTGATAAGCTGCGCCACAGGTTAACCAAGCTGCAGTTTGATGTGACCCAAAACAATGCTACCGAACCTCCTTTCCGTAATGAGTACTGGGATAATAAGCGAGAGGGGATTTATGTGGATGTGGTATCCGGGGAGCCGCTTTTTACCTCTCTGGACAAATTCGATTCCGGCTGTGGGTGGCCTAGTTTTACCCGTCCCCTGGATCGGAACAGTATAGTGGAAAAACTGGATAGGAGTCATGGTATGATACGTACGGAAGTCCGCAGCCGAGGAGCTGATTCCCATCTGGGCCATGTATTTACCGACGGTCCAGCTCCTACTGGCTTACGTTATTGTATTAATTCAGCCGCTCTGCGTTTCATACCTAAAGAAGATTTAGAGCGGGAAGGTTATGGTGAATACCGCCATTTATTCGACAATCATAAACCATAGCTAATCCAGAGGAGCGAATCCTTCTCCGAGAACCTTGTGGGTAGTTTGAACGGAAATAAAAGCATAGGGGTCTAAACCGCGTATATAGTTGCGGAGTTTAATGTACTCACGGCGCTTGACAATACTGACTAATACTTGGCGCTCTTGCCGATCAAACCCACCCTGAGCCATATATATGGTAACTCCCCGCCCCAATTCATTTATAATAAATTGTCTTACCTGCTCGCTTTCCCGGGTTATTATAGTCACGTGCTGGTTGGTGTCCAGGCCGGCAATCATATAGTCGATGGTGAAACTGTAGAGAATGACTCCCAGCAGAGCGTACAGGCCTTTTTCCACCCCAAAAGTAAAGGCAGCAAAAATTACGATAAAAAAGTCAATGACAAATAGCCCCTTGCCCATATCCAGACCGTAATATTTGTACAGGATACGGGCGGCTATATCACTGCCTCCCGAAGAAGCGTTTAAGTTAAAGAGAATGGCCAAGCCTATGCTGGATATTATAACCCCGAAGATCATTTGGATAAGCAGGTCTTCAGCTAGGGGATGCTCTAAAGGGTAGAGTCGTTCTAAAGCCCAGATCCACAGGGGGATAACAATACTGCAGTAGACAGTCTTTACGCCAAAACTAGTCCCCACCAGAAGGAACCCGATGGTCAGAAGAATGATGCTCAATATTAAAACTATGGAACCCAGCGGCATAAAAGGCAGGTAATTATTCAGGACCAGGGCCAGACCATTAATACCTCCGGCTGCAATATTATCTGGAGACAGGAAAAAATAAAAACCTGCCGCATCCATAAATGCCCCCGCATTCAGTAACAAAAATCCGGTTAAATTCTTTCTCATAGCGGCCTTTCTCTTTTCTTTTCCCTATTATTGCCCTTTGTTAGTACAGACAATCCAAAATGTTCTAGCCTAAGGCCGACAAAAAACGGTTGACGCTCAGACTAGGCTGGCTTAGACTGATCTTAGACCACCTGGTCTAGAACGAGTGGTCTGGACAAGAGGCAGGAGTGTTAAATCTTATGGAAGATAAAGATTTTTTGTATAAAGACCAATTGATTTTAGAGGCTTTAAAGGAGTTTGCTGAGAAAGGCTTTGATGCAGCCTCCCTAAATCAAATCATTAAGCGAGCGGGTATTTCTAAAGGCAGCTTTTATCATCACTTTCATGGCAAAGAAGAATTATTCAACAGTGTTATTCACCGGGCGGCCCAGGAGAAGATAGAATTTATCAACCAGTGGTTGGAGCAACACCATGGTGGGGAAAAACCCAGGGGGTTTTTTGACTACCTGCGTTTATACATGGCGGGGGGAATCGAGTTTGCCATTCAGCATCCAGAATTAAGCGGGTTTTTGATGAGTGTTATGAAAAATCCCCAAATGCAAGCCAAAGCTCTGGCTCTGGCCCCGCCTTATTATGATCAGGTATTCAGTGAGTTGATAACTGAAGCCCAGCAAAAAGGCCAGCTGCGGGATGATTTTGACCCCGAATTCACCAAAAAGCTGCTTAATTATACCCTGCTGAGCTTGGGTCAGCTGATACTGGACAGCAGTGGAGATACTATCGATCAGGCTCAGTTAAAAAAGCAGACGGACCAGTTTATTGATTTTTTACAGAGGGGACTTGGTGCTCCCCCTATTGACACCTAAAGAACAGACTGGGATGAATGAAAACATAGCTGGTCGGCTTAAGCAGGAGTATTAGCCGGGCGAGTGACGTACGACGAGCCGTTGCAACACACGACGAAACTGAGGGCTGCGAAGGGTCGCTCGAAACAGGAGGTTTCGAGCAGCGAGAACTGAGTGCATGGATGCCGAATTGCGAGCGGTCCGCTTCGCACCGAAGTAAGCCGATGTGTTGCTGTC
>DLUN01000173.1 GCA_003444615.1 Syntrophomonas sp. | reverse complement strand
TATAATGTCTATCTAGCAGGTCCTTTAGGGACGGGTAAGACAACTTTGGCCAGGTATATGCTGGAGAATAAGGCCCGCCAAGAGCCTTGCCCATCCGATTGGTGTTATGTTTACAATTTTGAAAGCCCCGATTGCCCCACTGCTTTAGAACTTCCTGCCGGAAAGGGTAAACAGTTCAAAAAAGACCTCGAGGACCAAGTGGAAAAAATAATCGCTCGGGTAGCCAAGGCTTTGGAAGAAGATGAATTCGATTACAAACGCGGCCAGATTATGGGTCAGTTTATGGAAAAGACCAATGTTCTCTACATGCGCGCTGAGGAAGAAGCACGCAAGATGGGCTTTGGTATTACCAGAAGCGAACATGGTATCAGCAGCTATCCCTTAAAAGATGGGGAGGCTATGAACCAGGGACACTATTCGGAGTTAAGTGAAGATGAGCGAGCGGAATTAATGAAACGCAGCTATCGGGTACAGGAAATGTTAGCCGAAGCCTTCCGTGAATACAAAGAGCTGGAAAAATCTATTAAAGAACAGATTAAGAACCTGGAACGAGATACCGCTCGTGCTGCCTCAGCTCCATATTTTGATGAATTAATGTCTCGCTATAACGGCCATGATAAACTAACCAAGTACCTTACAAAAATGCAGGAAGACCTGCTGGAGCATTTCTCACTTATTATCAAGCAGGATGACAGCAACCCCTTGAACTTTTTGCGCATTAATGATCGGCGTAACCTGCTGCGCCGTTACCAGGTAAATCTACTGGTAGACAATTCAGAGTTAACCCATGCTCCCGTGATTTTCGAGAGTAACCCTACTTATTCCAATCTATTTGGACAAATCGAATATGAAAGCGAGTTTGGAGTCCTGGCTACAGATTTCTCTAAAATAAAAGCTGGTACCATTCACAAAGCCAATGGTGGATATTTGGTACTACACATGTTCGATTTGGCTAAGCATTTTTATGTTTGGGACACCTTAAAAAGAGTACTTAAGAATCAGGAAATACGAGTAGAAACCATAAGCCGCATGTTCGGTATAAGCAATAGTGAGACCCTTCAACCTGAACCTATACCGGTTAAATTAAAAGTGATCCTAATAGGAGATCCCCTTTATTACCATTTGCTTTATATTCAGGACGAAGAGTTTCAAAAGCTCTTTAAGATAAAGGCCGATTTTGACACAGAGATGGATCGCTCTCGTAAGCATATCAATGATTATGCTCGGTTAATAGCATCAGTTTGCGAAAGTGAAGGTCTGCGCCATTTCGATCGGGAAGCCGTCGCGCAAATTGTGGATTATGGCAGCCGCATGGTTGAAAACCAGAACAAATTAACCACTATGTTTAATAAATTAGTGGAGGTTATCTATGAGGCCAATACTTGGGCTGAACGAGACAATGCCTCCATAGTCAGCGGTTCCCATGTTCTTCGCGCTATTAACGAAAAGAGATTTAGGGCATCTCTCATCGAAGATCATATGCACAACCTGATTAATAAGGAAACCATACTGATTGACGTTCATGGAAGTCGGATAGGTCAGATAAATGGATTGGCAGTATACCAATTAGGTGATCATCAATTTGGAAAACCGGTACGAATAACAGCTAAAACTTTTATGGGAGAAAGCGGCCTGGTCAATATTGAGAGGGAAATCCGTATGAGTGGCAGTATTCATAGCAAAGGAGTCTTAACTCTAAACGGTTACATGGGGGCGCAATATGCCCAGGATAAACCCCTGTCACTCACGGCCAGTCTGACCTTTGAGCAAAGCTATCAGGGTATCGAAGGAGATAGTGCTTCCAGTGCAGAATTATATGCATTATTATCTAGTTTATCAGATATGCCTATTTATCAGGGAATAGCGGTAACCGGATCTGTGAACCAAAATGGTGAAATACAACCCGTAGGAGGAGTTAATCAAAAAATTGAAGGTTTCTTTCGTGTATGTAAAAACTTTGGCTTAAATGGTAAACAGGGGGTGATAATACCTCGGCAGAACATACACAATCTTATGCTGGATCAGGAAGTGGTGGAAGCAGTCCGTCAGAAAAAGTTCAACATATGGGCAGTTGAACATATTGACCAAGGGCTGGAGATACTAACGGGTGTGGAGGCTGGTATTGCCGATGAGAACGGAAAATTCCCGGATGATAGTATTCACGGAAGGGTCAATAAGAAGCTGAGCGAATGGAACGATAAACGCCGCTGGGGACGTGAACGGAATCAACGACCTTCTGCGGTTCGAAGGAGGAGGAATGCTTGGTAAGGAAAAAAATAGGCTGGTTGATCCTGATGGTACTGCTGGTATTAATGGTGAACGGTTGTCAATTCAACTGGGAGCAGTTGACGAAAAGAACTAATGTAGACAATGACCAGCTTATTAGGGTGGAGATTGTCTTTACCGACGATAAGACTCTGATTGGGTATGTGAAGGAGTTGGCCATAAATCCGGATTCTAAAGTATACGTAGGGGGTTCGTCCTCCAACTACTTGTACGATGCCAAGGGAAACATTGTGGGGGTTTTTAATTATCAAAGAGTCTTATATATGACTATACTGCCCGCTGAGGAAGGACAGTAAAGCTT
>DLUN01000094.1:1505-3187 GCA_003444615.1 Syntrophomonas sp. | reverse complement strand
AGATGTGTATAAGAGACAGCTTGACCGGTAACCTAGGTGCCATGGATTCCATGGTTCTAACCTGTACTGGTGAGGTGTGAGTACGCAGCAGTACATCTTCGTCTATATAGAATGAATCCTGCATATCCCGGGCCGGATGATCTTTGGGGATATTAAGGGCTTCGAAATTGTAATAATCTAATTCTACTTCTGGACCCTCTGCTACGGTAAAACCCATGCCAATGAATATATCCTGGATTTCTTCGCGAATCTGGGTAAGAGGATGCTTGCTTCCTCGCATAAATGAAATGCCCGGAAGAGTTACATCAATAGTCTCCTCCTGCAATCGTTGGTTCAAGGCACGACTTTTCAGCTCTTGGTTCTGCTGCTGAAGCATGTTTTCTAAGTGTTCTTTCAACTGATTAGCTGCTTGTCCCACCTGGGCACGCTGGTCAGGGGGAAGATCTTTAAGCCCCCTTAATAGCTGGGTTAACTCTCCTTTGCGTCCCAAGAGTTTGATCCGCAGATCATTAAGCTCCTGTATTTGGTCAATCTCCTTGATTTGCCGGAGGGCTTTTTGTTCCAAATCATTCAGTTTGTCTAACATTACATTCACTCCCAGCAGAAAAATAAAATACTTTCGTCCAAGGGACGAAAGTTTATTTCGCGGTACCACCCTAGTTAGTCCAAAAGACCAGCTTTCAGACTCACTCTTTCCCGATAACGGCGGTGACCGGTAAAACTTACTATTATTTCAGTTCACAGCTCCCAGGTGAATTCACCTGATGTTCCCTTGGCTGTACTTCCAGTCACGATACAACCTCCCTGAAAGGTACCCCATCAGGCTACTTGTCCTGTTAATCGCTTATATCCATATGAGAACTTACTGAGTAACCATCATTTTATATAACAAATAATATATGATGCAACCAGAGTTTTCAAATAACTGCCACATTGTCTGTGCTCTATCCACCCTAACGTCCACCCTTCCACCGTAATGTTTGGGTCGGAACCAAAAATATTATCTCATGGGGAGAAAGTCCCCTTCAAAGATGAGCAACCCGCTGTCTTCTAGCCTCTGCCATGATTATAGCACAGGATACAGCCGCATTCAAAGAATCCACTTTTTGATTGATGGGTATTACCACCTTCTGGGTAGCTCGACTAAGCCATTCCTGAGCTACTCCATGAGCTTCACTGCCTATAACACAGATTATAGCCCCTTGCCAGTCGATTTGATAAATACTGGTTTTAGTATCAGGAGTAGCCACAATCATTCGATAGCCATTATTTAGTAATTCGTCAACAGAGTCCCTGTCAACCGTATTTATTGGAACATGAAAGATCCCCCCCATGGAGGCTCTTACTACTTTCGGGCTAAAAGGATCCGCACATCCGGCAGTAAGTAATATACCATCAATGTCCAGCGCCCATGCTGTCCGAATAATCGTTCCCAGATTACCAGGATCAGATATGCGATCCAGTAAGAGCAGCATGGCTGTTTGGTCACTGAGATAGACTGTTTGGTATGGAGGAATACTGACTACAGCCGCCACACCCTGGGGATGCTCCGTATCAGCAATAGCCTTCATAATATTGGCAGTTACCTGGTAGAATTCAATGTTGAGGTCTCTTAGTTCGTCAGGAGCCTCAAAGCTATCATCAACAAAAACCCGCACCAGTAGCTGGGGGCTTTTAAGAGC
>DLUN01000094.1:0-1277 GCA_003444615.1 Syntrophomonas sp. | reverse complement strand
CTATAAGTAGTACCATTGTCGCGAGCAGCGGCATTTATACGCGCAATCCATAATCTACGGAAATCGCGTTTTTTCAGTCTACGGTGGATATAGGCATATTGACCGGATTTCATAACCTGCTCGTTGGCTACCCTATATAGCTTAGATTTGCTGCCAAAGTAGCCTTTGGCTGCCTTAAGAACTTTTTTATGTCGGCGATGGGCAGTTACGCCACGTTTTACCCTTGGCATATCGTCAACCTCCTACTTTACGGAATAAGCTTGGATATTCTTTTGGTTTCGGCAACACTAACCAGGTCAGATTTGCGCAGTCTCCGTTTGCGTTTGGGACTCTTATGACCTAATAAATGGCTGGCATATGCCTTGGAACGTTTAATTTTCCCTGATCCAGTTTTCTTAAACCGTTTAGCTGCACCTCTATGTGTTTTGGTCTTAGGCATCAGCCTTCCTCCTTCGTGTTTTCGATTTTAGGTATTAGGATCGTAACCATATTTCTTCCCTCAACCTTGGGAGGTTTTTCTACTGCAGAAATATCGGAGAGTTCGTCTACCATACGCAAAGATAATTTCTCTCCCAGTTCCGGATGAGTTATTTCCCGGCCCCGAAACATAATAGTTACCTTAACTTTGTCACCGGCACCGAGGAATTTACGGGCATTACGAGCCTTAACCAGGAAATCATGTTCATCGATGTTCGGACGAAGTTTGACTTCCTTGATAGAAATCACCTTTTGCTTTTTACGTGCTTCCTTTTCCCGTTTGCTCTGTTCAAACTTGAATTTCCCATAATCCATAAGACGGCAAACCGGGGGTTTGGCAGATGGCGCAACCTCCACCAAATCTAATCCTTTATCAGTAGCGATTTCTAACGCCTGGTTAATTGGAACGATACCAAGTTGTTCTCCATCCTCACTAACTAACCGGACTTCTCGGGTGCGGATTTCCTCATTAACTCTCCAATCCTTGCTGATAAGAAATTCACCTCCATAATAAAATAAGCGAGCTAAAAGCTCGCTTCACTGACGAAATCAAAAGGCTTTGCCCTTTGAAATGCGCTGGTATTAAACCATTTACCTTACGAACCGGTGGTTGTAAGGTGAGAAGCAAGGCTTCTGCTTTAATCCATAAAGGAGTATATCATACCATATATTATCTTGCAAGCAGTTACCAGGACAATGTGTTGTTCATTAGTGATAATGTCATGGTATAACTCATCAGGGAAAATGTCATCCCCCCATAAGAGTATAATGGGAGGTTGACAACAGAAATGAGTAAACAG
>DLUN01000062.1 GCA_003444615.1 Syntrophomonas sp. | reverse complement strand
CCCATGCCGGTTTCTGTGCAGGAGTCAGACGGGCGATAAAAATTGCCCACGAATATGCTGAACAGGACGGGACCTATTGTACCCTAGGCCCAATTGTTCATAATGATGCAGTAGTTAAATCGCTGGAGAAAATAGGCATTAGACCTATTGACAGTGTTCAAGAAATAGATAAATCGATAACTGGCATAATTATACGTTCCCATGGTGCTCCGGCATCAGTATGGGAAGCCGTTCGGCAACAGGGCATAGAAATTATTGATGCCACTTGTCCGTTAGTTAAGCGAATTCATAATTTAGTTTCTTCGCTACAGGAACAAGGGTATGATATTATTGTATACGGTGACATCCATCACCCTGAAGTTAAGGGCATAATCGGATGGACTGACCAGGCGATAGTGGTAGGCAGTGTGGAAGAAGCCAGTCGTGTTCAACCGGTTAGTAAGATAGCCGTAGTGTCACAGACTACTAAAAACGAAAAAGAATTCTTTGAGGTAGTCCAGGAATTAATACCTAAAGCCAGTGAAGTAAGGGTTTTTAATACTATTTGTTCTGCCACCCAAATACGGCAGGAGTCAGGGCGTAACCTAGCTGACCAGGTAGACCTGGTATTAGTAGTAGGTGACCGCAAGAGTTCAAATACGACCACTCTATTTAAAGAGTGTTCAAATTCCGGAGTCCCAACCTACTTAATTCAATCGGCTGAGGAAATTCAGCATGATTGGCTTAATGGGGTTAACCGGGTAGGCATTACTGCCGGGGCATCAACTCCGGATTGGAAGATCAAGGAGGTAGTGGATAGGATGACAATGTTTGACGAACAGGAAAACCAGGAACTAAACCAGGTAAACCAAAGTCAGCAGGAGGCTGCCCAACAGGAACAGCCCGAGGAGCAGGCAGTGACTTCAGAGGAGCCCAATCAGGAAGATTCTTTTGCCAATATGGAGGCAAAGATGGCCGATTATTCTTCTCCTTCACGAGGAGAGGTTATAAATGGCACTGTAATTGAGGTTCGCGATGACGAAGTTATGGTAGATGTTGGCGGCAAGTCTGAAGGCATCATACCGCGGCGCGAACTGTCAGTTAAGGATGTCGAGTCAGCCAAAGATCTGGTGAAAGTCGGCGAAGAAATCGAGGTCATGGTTCTCAAGTGGGATGATGACGGCACCATTCTGCTGTCCAAGAAAAAGGTTGATACCAAACGAGTGCTGGATCAACTGGAAGAGGCTTTTAAGAATGAGCAGGTGATAGAAGGAACTGTCACCGGAAGTGTCAAAGGTGGCCTGCTGGTTGACGTGGGAGTAGTAGCGTTCCTCCCAGCTTCTCATGTGGAAGATGGTTATGTTCGCAACCTGGACGAATATATTGGCAAAACTTTTTCCTTCAACATTATTGAATTTAATCGCAATAAACGCCGGGGCTCGCAAATAGTGGTATCCCGTAAGGAACTGGTAGCCCAGGAGAAAGCCCGTCTGAAAGAGGAATTCTGGAACAGTATTGAAGAGGGACAAGTGCGTCGAGGCCGCGTGAAACGTATTGTTGACTATGGTGCATTTATTGACTTAGGAGGATACGAGGGACTTTTACACGTATCAGAAATGGATCACCGCCGGGTTGAGCATCCTTCAAATATATTAAACGAGGGTGAGGAGTTGGATGTTTTCATTCTCGGTTTAGATCGGGAAAAGGAACGGGTATCATTAAGCCGTAAACAGCTGCTCAAAAGCCCCTGGGAAATAGTGTTGGAAAAATACCAGGAGGGTGACATTATAGACGGGACCGTAGTTCGTATAGCTCCCTTTGGTGCTTTTGTGGAAGTAGAACCAGGGGTAGACGGCTTGGTCCATATTTCCCAACTAGCTAATTACCGGGTAGAAAAACCGGAAGATGTAGTTGAGGTGGGCCAGAAAGTGCGGATTAAAATTCTGAGCATAGACTCTAATGAAAAACGGATTGGTCTTTCAATTAAAGAAGCTCAGGAAGATCTAGACCGCCAGGAGATTGATGAATATTTGGATAACCAGGAATAATAATTAACGAGGTGATCTTAATGCCCATTTTTGATTTTTCATGTCAAGATTGTGGTAACAAGTTTGACCTCATGATATCTAATCGTGACAAAGATAAGGTAAAATGCCCTGAATGCGGATCCTCAAAAGTGAGGCAGCTGCTTTCCCTTTTTAATACCTCTAAAGGGGGAAGCCCAACGTCACTTCCTTCCTGCAGTGCTAGCTGTCCCACTGCAGCTAGTGGAGGTTGAGGAGTACGATTCTAAGCTGCCGTTGGCAGCTTTTTTTATAACACCAACTTAACAGGTGACGGCAATCCCAAAAACAAACCACCTATTATTCATTTTCTATTGACTGGATTGGGGAAAGGTAAGTATGGAGGCCAGCGGAGTTGTACTAGCCGGGGGCAGGAGCTCACGCATGAATTTTAATAAGGCATTTGCCCCAGTGGGAGGCAGGAGCTCTCTACATATTATTATGGATAAGTTCAGAGCTGTATTCCCTGAAACCATCATAATAAGCAATAATCCTGAACTATATCA
>DLUN01000040.1:1079-2656 GCA_003444615.1 Syntrophomonas sp. | reverse complement strand
TAGATATGTTGATACTGGCTCTACAGGAGATTGAGCAGATTAATCGTCATACCAACTATTTACGTAAATTTTTAGATCACCGTTACGCTATTGTAGAACAGGAAGACCTGCTCCCTTGCGAGCCAGATGAAATTCCTGATAAGCCTGTCAAAGAATCGGAGCGGCTGGATAATCTTATTCCTTTTTCCCGGGTACGCTCTTCTTTACGGAAAAAACAAGAGCAGGAAGGCAGCCGTTACAACTATGATGTTAAGGTTTATTTCATCCGCTACCGGGAATACGAAAAAGCCTGTGACCGCTATAAGCGGGTACTGGAAAATTGGTCCATGTACCAACAGGCCCTGTACGACAGGTGTTTCCAGGATATCAGTGAAGCCGAAGCCAAAATGCAAAAAGCTCATAAGGCGTTGGACCTGTACAACACGGTTCTGGATAAGTCTGCTATCCACTCCGATTATCAGGATATAAAGACCTTAGAAATGTTCCGTTATTTTCTGGAAACCGGACGTGCCAATGACCTGCAGGAATGTATAAATCTCTACGAAGAAGAACGGCACTGGCAAGAAATAAAAGCCAGTCAGGAGAGAATCGAAAACACCATCTATTTTCTCCAAAACAGCACTGAGCAGGGATTGGTGGCCAATGAGCAGTTGGACCTGTTGCTAAAGGGCTCTCGGGAACCATAACTGTCGCACACACTCAGGGTTAGGCAAACGGGCTTTTCATCAGGGAAAATACTCGGTCTGCTCCTTCTTCACAAAAAAGAAATGCAGGATCATTCCGGCTACAAATCCGCCAAAGTGAGCCCAAAAAGCTATTGAGGCCGAATAATTAAAAGCTAGTTCAGTGGCCCCACTCCATAACTGGGAAAGGGCCCAAAATCCCAGGTACACCCAGGCGGGAACAGTAAATAAAAAAAAGGGCGGCACATAGGTGAGTATACTAGCATGCCTGAACATCAGAAAGTATGCTCCCATAACTCCTGCTACTGCTCCGGAAGCACCTACCACTGGTATTGTTGATAAAGGGTTTACATAATAATGGGTTAACCCCGCTGCTATCCCACATAGCAGATAGAATAACAAAAAGCGGCCCGAACCCATATGGTCTTCCACATTATCACCAAACAACCAGAGGATCCACATATTGGCGATAAGATGCATCCATCCGCCATGGAGAAATATTGAAGTAACAAAGGAGAAGTAACCAATGGGAGCGCTGGCAGGGTGTGCATAATAGGCGGGCACCAACCCAAAGATATAGAATACTTCTTGTATCCCTGTCATTCCCAAGGAGAGTGTATATATAAAGATAAAGGTATTGATCATGATCAGCATAATGGTGACCAAGGGAAAGTGCTTGCTGGGCGTGCTGTCACGGAGAGGAAACATATAATTCTCCTTTGCTTTTTGGGGGTTTGATTATAATGTTCCCAGAAATTAATTATGATGTCTATACGGGCAGCTGGCTTTTATTGCCTTTCTTTTCATCTGTCTGCATATTGATTCTGCAGCATAATTGAAAAGGCTTTGTAAGCGATGGTTCTAACCGTATAGAGTTCATCGGGATCTTCCATT
>DLUN01000040.1:0-790 GCA_003444615.1 Syntrophomonas sp. | reverse complement strand
TTCCGGCAGGTTATCATCATTATCTATGCAGCTGTTAAAGATCATCCAAGCGGCTTGGTTTAAGTTGACAGGGGTATTCTTTAAGTAAGGGCTGTTTACAAACTGTTGCAATTTGCGAGGAAAGACTCCTTCTAATAAAGAAACCGCCAACGGGTGGTGGTACTCGACCGATGTACGGACCTGGTCAAACAAAGCCTGGAAACTCCCCTCTTTGACCAGCGCTTTCCTGGTTCTTAAACGGTCCAGTTGCTCATCGGTTAGATGAATGCTATGAGCAGCATAAAGCTCTAAGGTTCTCACAAATTGCAGCAGGCTGTAAACCCCATCGTTAACTACCTCGGGAAGTTTGTTATTAGTATATACTTGGTAGATTAATTCTGCATCCACTAAAGCTTTATATATCAAAGCATGGCCTAATTCCTGGGGCAGGAGTGATAGGCCAGGAATATCCCGCTGCAGCGCTCCCTCTATGTACTGCAAAACCTCCTCACCAGTATTTTCTACGACTTGGTCCTTGATTGAAAATAATTGTTCTTGAATCTCACCCCAGCGTTTCTCTACCATTATATCCTGCCAGGCTAAACTAACTAATATCTCACCAGCTTGCTCTTCTAACTCGCTTATCTGCAGCGCATATTCATATAGTCTTCTGAGCACCACCCCGGATTCATTGCTGGAAATCTCTTGCAATCTTTGTATGTGTTTTTTCATATCCCGAAAAATATTTAAGACTTGGGCAGTAGATTTCTGAAGACGCCCTACTACATCAGCCGAGAAATCCTCTAAGTCT
>DLUN01000136.1:13271-21285 GCA_003444615.1 Syntrophomonas sp. | reverse complement strand
AGCCAGCCGTGACCAAACAGATTCAAGCTTTAGAGGATATGTATGGAGTACTGCTGCTGGAACGTTCAGGCCGCCGTTTGAAAACTACGGAAGCAGGGGAGACACTGTACCACTGCGCCCGGGACATATTAAAAGCACTGGAAAAGACCGAAAAAGCTATGGAGGAGATATCAGAGAGTCGTAAAGGTTCTCTTTATATTGGAGCCAGCACTATTCCTGGGCAATATATTTTACCAGCTCTTGTCAAGCAGTTCAAAGACCAATTTCCTAATGTTACTATCAGTATAGATATTGCGGACACAGAAAAAATATTTAACCAGGTAGCCGAAAGAGAGCTGGATATTGGTTTGGTAGGAGGATGGATCAACAACCGTAAGGTAGATGGATTTGCCTGGTTGGAAGATGAATTGGTGGTTATTGTGCCGGCTGAACACCCCTTGGCACAGGTAAAACACATAGATCCAAAGGATTTGTTAGGCGAAAAGTGGATTGTGCGTGAGAAAGGATCAGGTACCAGGCGCGCTATGGAGGAACTTTTCAGCGCTCAGGGAATAAAGCGTGAAGCACTCAATGTATCTTTGGAAGCAGGCAGCACAGAAGCTGTGCTAGCTGCGGTGGAATCAGGTATGGGCATCAGTGTTATATCCCGGTGGGCGGTAAAGCGGGCGGAGGTACAGCGCAGTTTGGCCAGTATCAGACTTTCCGCAGAAGGCACGCGCCGTTTTTTATATATTATTTATCCCCGTCAGAAATCACGTCGTAAAACGGTAATAAACTTTTTCGACTTCCTGAAAAAAACTTCCGAAGGATTATAAGAAAACTTAGCCCGCCAGGGCTTTTTTCTTTAGTAAAAAACAATTGATTTTAAGGCCGCTTTGTATATAATGTAGCTATTGCCTAACAATATATACTTGGAGGTGTTAACCTTGTTGCCATTGCCAAAAAAATACTTTGTTACCGCCGCAGCTTCAGAAGGAGAAACCAGATTAACCGCATTCGATGGCGCCCTTCTCAAAGCACGGGTAGGGAATACTAATTTGCTTAGAGTCAGTAGTATATTGCCTCCAGGTTGCGAATACGATCCAGATCTTATTATCCCCCCAGGATCCTTGCTCCCTGTAGCTTATGGCTCAATTACCAGTGCAGAACCGGGGGAGGTTATCTCGGCGGCTGTAGCTGTGGGAATACAAGCTGAGGGATTCGGTGTAATTATGGAGTATTCAGGACGCTGCTCTAAAGCTATTGCTGAAGCTGAAGTCACCCGTATGGTGGAAGAGGCTTTTCGTATTCGCGGGCTGGAATTAGCCGAGGTTAAAACCGCATCAGTTGAGCATACCGTTGAAAAAATAGGCTGTGCTTTTGCAGCTGTGCCATTGTGGTATTAAAGGAGGAACTTCGAATTGGAGTTGTGGGTTACTGAATATCAGACCCCCTCATTGGGGTTTTCTTTACGAGTAAGCGAAACCCTACGCAACGAAAAAACTGATTATCAGCATCTTGCTGTGGTTGTAACCGAACAGTTTGGCAAAATGCTGCTTCTGGATGGGATGGTTATGACTACCGACGTAGATGAATACGTTTATCATGAGATGATTACCCAAATAGCTTTAAACTCCCATCCCAATCCAGCCCAGGTTTGTATCATAGGCGGCGGGGATGGAGGGGCTCTGCGGGAGGTAGTTGAACATCCACAGGTAACCAAAGGTACTCTGGTGGAAATTGATAACCGGGTAATTCAGGCTTCCCGTGACTTTTTTCCGCAACTGAGCTGTTCCTTTGATAACCCCAAGGCAGAGGTTATTGTTAATGATGGTATACAGTTTATTAAGGAACAACAGGCTCGTTTCGATATAGTGATAGTAGACTCTACCGAGCCTGTAGGTCCAGCCGTGGAACTATTTTCAGAATCATTTTACAGTAGTGTTTACCGAGCCTTAAAGGATGATGGTATGCTGGTGGTGCAGAGCGAATCACCTTTTTTTAATCAAGATATAATCCAGATGGCTTACCGGGGTATAAGCAAGTCATTCCCTATTACGAAAGTTTATACGGCCAGTGTGCCCACTTATCCCAGTGGTCTATGGTCATTCACGGTGGGTTCTAAAAAATATGATCCGGAACAAATTCAATATCAGATGGAACGGCCTTGCCGGTACTACACTCCAGAAATTCATAAGGCAGCTTTTAAACTACCCTACTTTCTTTCCCAATTACTTAAGGCAGGTAAGTGACTGTGGTGCAAGTGTTAGAATACCTGGAACAAAAAGCCAGATTTATGGGCAGTAATGAAGATTTACACCAGTGCGGTAAGGTTATTATGGGGATCCCCATGGATTCTACCACTAGCTTTCGTCCGGGAACACGGCTGGCACCTTATCGTATTCGTGAAGTCTCTGAAGGCATTGAGGAATATAGTGTCTATTTAGACCGATCTCTGGAAGAGCTTTCTTACTATGATGCTGGTGATATTATTATTCCTTACGGCAACATTCAGGAAAGCTTGCGCCGGATTGAATGGGTAACTGAACAGTTTATACTTCAAGGTAAACAGGTGTACAGTTTGGGAGGAGAACACTTGGTGTCACTGCCATTGATCAGAGCCTATCATCGTTTTTTCCCTGAACTGGTTGTTTTTCAGCTTGATGCCCATGCTGATCTTAGACAGAATTATTTGGGTGAAACTCTATCACACGCTACAGTTATGCATCATGTGGCAAAACTGCTGGGGAAGGGCCGGGTGTACCAAATGGGCATTCGATCCGCTACTCGTGAGGAAATGATTTTTGCCCGCCAGCACACCAACTTATTTCTCGGCCAACTACCTGAACCCGAACAATTGCTGAAAGCAGTGGGTGATAAACCGGTTTATCTGAGTATAGATATTGATTTTCTCGATCCAGCCTTTGCTCCTGGCACGGGAACCCCGGAAGCAGGTGGTTTTACCAGTAGAGAACTTATTCAGTGGCTGCATGGGATTCGGGGGTTAAATGTGGTGGGATTCGATTTGATTGAGATATCGCCTCCCTATGACCAGGGGGATAATACTGCCATACTGGGGGCAAAGATTCTTAGAGAGGCTTTGCTGTCGTTTTAGTAGTGAAAAAAAAGCCGCCTTGTCTTTTATTGAGGCGGCTTTCGTTTATTCTAATAGTTTTCGCAGAGCACTTCGTAATAGCTTTGGGGATGGTCACAAGCCGGGCACACTTCAGGAGCTTCAGTTCCTTCGTGGACATATCCACAGTTGCGGCATTTCCACTTAACAGGTTCAGTCTTCTTAAAGACGGTTTGGTTTTTGATATTGGCCAAAAGCTTGCGGAAGCGTTTTTCATGTTCCTCTTCTACTTCGGCTATTTCCCTGAAAACATCGGCAATCTCATGGAAGCCTTCTTCCCGGGCTATTCTTTCGTATTCTGGGTATAATTTAGAGTGCTCATGGAGCTCTCCTTCGGCTGCTTCCAAAAGGTTTTCCTCCGTAGGACGAATAGAACCCCCAATTAAAAATTTGAAGAAGCGTTTGGCGTGTTCTTTTTCATTGTCAGCCGTTTCCTGAAAAATGGCGGCCATTTGTTTATAACCTTCTTTGTCGGCCTGGCTGGCATAATAAGTATACTTCATGCGTACTTTGGATTCTCCTTCAAAAGCTGACCAAAGGTTTTGTTCAGTTTTTGAGCCTTTCAAGTTCATTTTATAGCCTCCTTTTAATTATTTATATTAGTATATCCAGTATCAGCAGGGGATGTTGGTGGGATAAACATAAAGAAGATTTGAATCGGCCACAGGTCTTACCAGCATTAACTGGCGCAGGTGCTCGATGACTACTTCCCGGGCCTCTTCATTATCATCCTCTATCAATTCCAGGGAAAAAACCGTTACTGGTACCTCCATCCAGTTTAATAAACGCAATTCTTCTAATCCCTCATTTAGGAACTCCAACTCCTTAATAGGAGCAGAAAAGGGTGTATCAGATTTACTTTTGATGTGCTGCTCCAATTGGTCAATAAATCTTTTTAATAGCTCTTCTTTGTCAGCATCAATTACGTATTGAAAAAGGATATCATATAAGTTTTGCACTAGAATAATAGAAGTTACCATGGGGAGGACGAGATGCTTTTCACGTCTTATCATGGTAAGAGTATACTGGTTTACGGTGTTCATATTTTATCTAAGCCTCCCTGGTTCAAATTATTGTTGATATATTGTACCCTTATTTCCAAATGTTTCTCAACTATTTCTGCTAATCACTCCCTTGATTGGCATGGCTAAGGGCTTGGGGTATACTAAAAAAGAAACTTTGGATTGGAATATGTTAACAAGGAGCGACCAATGATTTTTTTCAACCGCGAGGGACCAGCAACTTTAGGCCCGCTGTGGATTAAGTATAGCTTAATATTATTACTAAGCATGGTGCTGCTAATGATTTATACCCAGCCTGCTTGTAGTAAAGAGGATACCGGTAAGGCGTACCTTCTGGTTATTGATAAACTGAGCATTTACGATATCGATCCTGACGGAACACCTGAATTGCACAGATTAGTTAATGAAGGCGGCTTAGGCTTGGCTAGCAGCAGGACTTTAAGAGGCCGGAATACTCTTGACACTAGTTTGACTATTGGTGCTGGCAACATAGGACGGGTATATGGGAAGGGTATCTTAGCTTTTAACCAGGATGAATATCTGGATGATAGAGGGCAAACGGCGGGTGACCTTTACCGTAATCTGACTGGTATAGAGCCTGGTCAAGCTTCCTGTGTGCTGGTAAATCTTCCGGAAATACACAACAACATAACCAGTGAAAGCGTTACTACTCTACCTGGGGCTTTAGGAGAGGTGTTGAAGCAAAACGGATATACGGTTTGCCTGTTGGGTAATGGGGACGCAGGTAATAACAAAAACCGTGCAGCTGCAGTTATTGCCATGGATGCTAAAGGCCAAATTCCTCTGGGAGACATAGGTCCTGAAACCGTACAAAGCTCAACGAAAAGTTTTCTAAGCTGGGAAACCAATTATTCTTATCTTCTAGAGCAGGTTGAACATTTTGAGCCATTAGCTGATTTGCTGGTAATAGACTTGGCTGACCTCAGGCGTTTAGAAACGGCAGATAGTGCTTTCCCGGATATAGCGCTGCAAGAAAAACAGAGACGATTAAAAATGATAGATGCTTTTGTAGGCTATATTGTAGAACGCTTAGACTCCAGCCATGATCTGCTGATGGTAGTGAGTCCTTCTCCTGCCAGTGAACAAACCAAAATTAGAAACAATTTTACTCCAGTTATTGCCTGGGGTAAGGGCTTTACTACTGGAGGCTTAACCTCAGCCGCTACCCAGCGTGAATTGGTGGTGGCCAATACCGACATTGCTCCCACTATATTGCAGTTCTTTGGTTTGGCTGACGATACCGGGACTATGATTGGCAGACCGATTCAAGTTGATACCAGTGATAGTTCTGTATTAACTGAAGCCCAGCAGTTAAGCATTCAAACCAGTACCGTTAACCGGCTTCGAGTACCACTTATAAAAGGGTATGTGTTTTTTCAGATTATAACCATAATTTTGGCTTTGATGGCATTGTTTGGGATGAGAGCTCTGGTGCCTGTAGTGAAACCGGCCCTGGTAGCTTTAGTTACAGTACCATTGGTCTATTTGCCTTTAAACACAGTGCCCTTGTCCTCTGATTGGCTATATATTATTTTAGCTGTGATATTTACCCTGCTGGTTACTATACTGGTGATGATATCAACCCGTTTTAACACCTATAAGGCATTTGCCCTTATAGTAGCTCTGACGGTTGTAGCCTTGACTGCTGATCAGATAACTGGTTCCCACTTAATTCAGAATTCAGTTCTGGGGTATGATCCTATGGCAGGAGCGCGCTACTACGGGATAGGCAACGAATATATGGGTATCCTTTTGGGAAGCTCCATTGTTCTAGCCGGAGCCTTTTATCAAAAATATCCTCATGGTGGGTGGCTACCAGTGATAGCATTATTCTTTGTTTTTCAATCGGTTATCATCGGCTCACCGCAGTTGGGAGCCAATTCCGATGGGATGATTACTGCTCCGGCGGCCTTTCTGGTAACTTTACTGATGTTGAAGAACTTACGCATCAGTCCCCAAACTGTTTTGCTGGTTCTAGCTGGTGTTATAGCTGTTACGGTAGGGTTCACGGTGTACGATATGACCAGACCAGTTGAACTACAAACTCATATTGGCAGAGCAGCCAATCAAATATTGCTAGGGGGCTGGGGTGAGGCCTGGACCATTATCACCAGGAAGTTGGCCATGAATATCAAATTAATCGGGTCCACTATCTGGAGTTGGGTTTTTATGGTTATTTTGCTGGCGTTGGCCTTGCTAGTATATCACCCAGTGGGAGCCATGAAACAGCTTCGTCAGGATAAACCTTATATAGTTAAAGCATTTGGCGGAATAATAACTGGGGCTTTGGTAGGGCTAGTGATAAATGATTCAGGCATTGTAGCCGCTTCCACCACCAGCATCTATCTGGTAGTGCCACTGCTGCTTTTGATGCTGCATTATGAAATGCAGCCTTCTAAAATTAAACAGTGAGGTGCTACATATGCGCCGCCATTATAGACGAAGGAAAAAACAGACCCAACCGGACTGGAATAAAGAAGTGGAACAACAGAGGTTTAAGTATAATTTACTGGGGATAGTAGCTATTTTAATTATTATTGCCTTGTATTGTAATGCCAAAGGGTATCTCTAAACTCTTGGCAATTGTCAACCGGGAAAGAAGCCACCATAGATGAGAATCGCAGGAAAAGGGCACTCCCACCGCCATAGCAATACGGCTCTTACTATCCTCAAGGCATTTTCGTGATGGCCGCTAATAAGCAAGAAGCTCATCTGGGTTATGCAGATGAGCTTCTTGTTTATTTGAAGTACTGAATTTTCATAGCTTCCCGGACTTCTTCCATAGTTTCCTGAGCTACTCTTCGCGCTCGCTGAGTGCCTTCCCTTAGTATATCGGTCAGCATATCCCTAGACTGGTATTGCTGGCGCCGCTCATGCATAGGTTCCAATAATCGATTCAACACCTGGGCCTGCCTCTTTTTACATTCGACACAGCCTATCTTGCCCTGGCGGCATTCTTGTTCTATAGATTCTACTTCACTGCTGTTAAATATTTGGTGGTATTCAAATATAGTACATACTTCGGGATGGCCGGGATCGGTTTTGTGAATCCTGGCTGGATCAGTTACGGCATTGCGCACCTTTTGCCAGACATCTTCGGGAGTATCGGCAAGGAAGATTGCGTTATTTAAGCTCTTGCTCATTTTAGTTTTACCATCTAGTCCTATTAAACGGGGTACTTGCCCTACCATTACTTCCGGTTCCACCAGTACTGGCTCATATAAGTCATTAAAACGGCGTACAATCCTGCGGGTGAGCTCTAGGTGAGGAACCTGATCTTCTCCCACGGGAACAACATGAGCCTTAAAAATAGCTATATCGGCTGCTTGGCTTATAGGATAACCCAAAAACCCGTACATCATATCTTTGAACCCATGTTGTTGAGCTTCGGATTTAATGGTGGGGTTATGTCTTAGAACGTTGACTGGGGTATACATGGAAAAATACATGGCCAACTCATGAATTTCAGGAATCTTGCTCTGAACAAAAATGGTAGCCTTATTGGGGTCTAATCCAGCCGCTAGATAATCACTGGTTATTTGGTAAACACTGTTTTCCAGGTCTTCGCCATGTTCCCAGTGAGTAGTCAAGGCTTGAACATCAGCTATAATTATATAGGTATCGTATTGTTCCTGGAGTTTTACGCGATTGGCCAGACTTCCAACATAATGCCCTAAATGAAGAGCGCCTGTGGGGCGATCACCGGTCAGTACTCTTTTTTTATCAGCCATTGTTTCACACTCCTTAATCATCAAATACTTTATCATTGTTAAAGCCACAGTGCAACGCCATAGCCAGCAAACTTCACAATAATAGTCGGAATATTGTTTACAAATTATGCTATGTTATAATAATGTAT
>DLUN01000136.1:0-13031 GCA_003444615.1 Syntrophomonas sp. | reverse complement strand
TATAATGTAGGAAAGTCTATAATTCAGTAATAAAGAGAGGAAGTTATTAAACCATGAGTGAACTGAACAATTTTTTATGTTTCAGTATGCGGGCGGCTATGAAAAAAATTGATCGTAACCTTAGCGCTCGCTTGGAAGGCCAGGGTGTAAGTATACCTCAGTCTTTTATATTGTTAGTATTGCTCGAGGATGATGGCATGACCTTAAAAGAAATAGGTAATCGTACCTTTATTGATAGTTCTTCCATGACGGTGTTAGTGGATAAATTAGAAAAGGACGGTCTGGTGGAACGCCAATTGGATCCCCAGGATAGGAGGGCTATCAGAGTGTTTATTACTTCATCCGGCCGGCAGGTAGCTGATGAAATAAAACAGATTGCCTACCAGTTTAATTCTGAATTGTATGACCTGGTGGGTGAAGGAAATCAGAAAGAGTTTGTGCATGGTATAAATAATATTGTTAATGCATGGGAATAACTATAGTTGAATGGGATAGAATATTGAGCATATCATAGTATGTGCAAGATAATCAAAGCTGAGCAGCTGTTAATGCGCTCAGCTTCATTTTCTTCAAGAATGTGCCGTAATTTTATTGACATGTGCTAGAATTATGCTAAAATTCTACATGTGCGTTTACTAGATTCTTAAAGGAGGTTTGGGAAACCAAACAAACAACTGAAGGGAGGCGACATGATTGCAGTCTTTGGGGCGACATGTATTAGCCGAGATTTACGGCTGTCGTTTTGAGGTGTTGAATGATATCAAGTTGGTACAGGATATCATGATCAATGCCGCTTTGGAGGCTGGAGCAGAAGTTCGCGAGTTTGTGTTTCACAAGTTTAGCCCACAGGGAGTCAGTGGTGTTGTTGTGATTTCCGAATCCCACCTGGCGATTCATACCTGGCCTGAACTGGGTTATGCGGCGGTAGACGTTTTCACTTGTGGAGAAAAGGTTAATCCCTGGGATGCCTGTAATTACTTGGCAGATAAATTTGGCTCCACCCACGTTAATGCTAACGAAATACAAAGGGGATTAATCCATGAGCAGGAGGAACGCCTGGTGGCAAATATTTAGGAGGGATACTATTTTAGTAGACCGAAGACGCTCTCTCATGGATGGCAACTAGACGTCTTACATGCTGTTAGCAGGTAAGGCGTCTAGTGGTTTTCTGGTATTATCTCCACATTGTCCAGCCCATGCAATTCTCCCAAATGTTCTTTAATGTGTCCAGCCTCATCAGATTCACAGCGTATGGTTACTATATACTGCCCATTGTTAATAGCTGAACTAGACAGACTGGCAGAGTTGTAATCATCGGTACGACCGGGTCTTACCAGGGTAGCTTCGGCTTGGTAACCGCGATTGCGCAGGTCGGTTAGTGCAGAGGCAGCTTGAGTTTGGCTGGTTGCATAAGCAATTATAGTTATCATGTTTTTCTCCTTTCGGGTTTTCTTAACGATTATTTTCTATATAATAAGACTAGGTTTGTCTTGTAATAGTATAATTAGCTTGACTCAATAGAACGTTGTTTAGAATAGGTAATTATTGTCTAGGAAGGATAAGCGTTGATCATGCCGAATGTTTATCAACGTATGCAATTTGTCGAGGGGGCTCTAATTGGATGGAATATTTATTTGCCCGGGATTATCGTCAACAACTCGGTGAAGTGGAACGAATATTTAAGACCGGGATGCTTAAATCCTGGCCAGAAATAAAGCCGTATGTCAATCTTTTAGAAGGTGACACCACTTGGGAACATCTGACTTTAATGACCCTGGTATTTAATGATCATCTGGGAATTGACGATCGCTTGTCTACAGTTATGGCTTACATTTTCAAAAATTTGTATCTGGCCCAAACGATTCACTGTCAAGTTAAGGACGATGAGGAGGGTCAGGAATACAACCAGGACTTACAGTTTGCTATTTTAATAGGGGACTACACCTTTGGCTATATCATGCAGTTATTGCTAGAGAACCGGGCCGAACAGGTTTTAGATTCATTGGCATCAATGATCTGCGCCATAAGCGAGGGTTTGGTACGTAAACGATACCAAGCATGGAGCCCCATTAAAGAAATAGAGGAGATAAGAGCTCCTTTATATGCAACTGCTTTTCAAACCGCTGCCCAGCTGGCAGGATGTGGTATGGAATCTTTCTACCATCGTTTGGGACATGATATGGGCATGGCGGTGGAACTGCTGTATTTAGGTGTAAACAGTCAGGTTGAACGGTACGTGCGCAACAGTTTTGAGATGTTATCCAGCTTGAAACATGATCATTCCCTTGGCGGTGTCATGGGGAAAGTAATAAGCGAATTACATGAGCTAGCCTGTAGCCAAGGCCGTGCCGCTGTGATATAGAACGAACAAAATCTTAAAAGCTTATCTGGCCATGACTGGTTTGGAGTTCATGTCCTATAAGCTTTTTTTATAATGGGAGGTTAAAGGATGGCCTATAAAGACTTGCAAGAGTTTGTAGACATTTTAGAAAGAGAAGGAGAACTGGTACGGATCAAAACCCAGGTTGATGCTGAATTAGAAATAACTGAAATAGCCGACCGGGTGAGCAAGGCTTATGGTCCGGCTCTATTATTTGAAAACGTGCGCGGGTACGACATCCCTGTTCTGATAAATGCCTTTGGTAGTACCAAAAGAATGGCTATGAGTTTAGGGGTTGATCGGATAGATGATGTGGCAGAAGATATTGTGGGCTTCATGGAAATAGCCGATCAAGTACCTCAGTCCACGCTGGACAAAGTCAAGCTACTGCCCAAATTAGCTCAGGTAGCAAAGTTTATCCCCCGACTGGTACGCCAGGGTAGTTGCCAGGAAGTAGTGGAGAAAAACCCTTCCCTGAATGCGTTGCCGGTATTAAAGTGCTGGCCTGAAGATGCGGGACGTTTTATTACCCTGCCCCAGGTGTATACCCGGGATCCGGAAACAGGTAAGCGTAATGTGGGTATGTATCGTATGCAGGTATTTGATGACCACACTACAGGTATGCATTGGCATACTCATCATGATGGTGCCCAGATTTATAAAAAGAACTGTCAACTGGGTAAACCTACGGAAGTGGCGGTAGCCCTGGGCGGTGATCCGGCTATTACCTATGCGGCTACTGCTCCCTTGCCACCAGGTATCGATGAATTGCTTTTTGCCGGTTTCTTACGTAAAAAACCGGTGGATTTGGTAAAATGCCTAACCATTGATATGGAAGTACCAGCCGATGCTGAAATCGTTCTGGAAGGATATGTTGATCCCCACGAACGACGTATGGAAGGACCTTTTGGTGATCACACAGGTTATTACTCTCTAGCTGATGAATATCCAGTTTTTCATGTAACAGCGATAACAAGAAGGAGAAAAGCTATCTATCCCACTACCATAGTAGGCCGTCCTCCTCAGGAGGACTGCTATATGGCTTTAGCTACTGAGAGAATTTTCCTTCCCTTATTGAAGTTTCAACTTCCCGAAGTAGTTGATATGCACTTACCCATGGAAGGAGTTTTTCATAACTGTGTGTTGATTAGTATCCGTAAATCCTATCCCGGTCATGCCAGAAAGATAATGAGCTCTCTTTGGGGTATGGGACAGATGATGTTTGCCAAGTTCATAGTGGTAGTAGATGAGGATGTGGATGTGCAAAATGTGTCGGAAGTCATGTGGAAGGTGTTTAACAATGTTGATCCCCGCCGGGATACTATGATTGTTGACGGGCCTTTAGATGTCTTAGATCATTCGGCTCCCATGGCCTTAATGGGCTCAAAAATGGGGATTGATGCCACTCGCAAGTGGGTTAGTGAAGGACACCCTCGGGAATGGCCTAAAGATATTAAAATGTCACCAGATATAGTGGAGCTAGTTAGCCGGAAGTGGAGTGAGTACGGTATTGAGTAAGTTAAAAGATTATTTGGCTATGATAGATTTTAGCCACACTCTATTCGGGCTGCCCTTTGCTTATTTGGGGGCTTTTCTGGCTCATAATGGTACAGTTACTCTGCACCAGTTGATCTGGATTACGGTGGCCATGGTCAGTGCTCGTACGGCTGCCCTGAGTTTAAACCGGATAATAGATTTACCTTATGATGCAGCCAATCCTCGTACAGCAGGATGGACATTGCCCTCTGGCCGCTTAAATCCTCGTTGGGTTTGGATAGGGGTTTTCTTTTTCTTAGCCTTGCTGCTTTTTGCAGCGAGCCAGCTAAACCCGTTGTGTTTGAAACTATCACCACTGGCGGTAGTGATTTTATGGGGTTATTCATATACTAAGCGCTATACCTGGTTGTGCCATCTTTTCTTGGGCATGGCAATTGGTATGGGCCCGATAGGAGCTTGGTTCGCAGTTACTGGAACTTTTGACTGGCAGCCGTTTTTACTGGGAGCGGCGGTGGCGTTTTGGATAGCTGGATTTGATACTATGTATGCTTGCCAGGATATAGAGTTTGATCGTCAGACTGGTTTATACTCTATACCAGCTCGGTTTGGAGAAAGGAACGCTTTAATCTTTTCAACTGTGTTTCATATTTTGACGGTGATTTTCCTTATACTTACTGGTGTAGTCTTGCAACTGGGCGGATGGTTTTATGGAGGAGTTGTTCTGGCAGCTGTCGTTTTGGTATATGAGCATAGAATCGTTCAACCGGGGGATTTATCCAGGGTAAAGCAAGCTTCTTTTCAACTTAACCACTATGTGGGTTTATTGGTGTTGATAGCCGCCTTAATAGATATTTATACCTGACTTGGGTTATTAACACATCAAGAAAGGACCGATTGTAAATGGCTAGATACATTGTTGGCATAACTGGAGCAAGTGGAGTAGTGTATGGGTTGCGGCTTCTAGATATTTTACTGAAGCAGGAGCATGAAGTCCATTTGGTGGTAACGGACCCGGCTCGTATTGTAATCGCTGAAGAAATGAAATGGGATATGCAAGAAGACTGGAAAACAGAAATTCATAACCATCTTTCCGGTAAAGGAAATTTAACTATATACGATAACTCCTTTATTGCTGCCCCCATAGCCAGCGGATCCTTCCGGGTTAATGGAATGATAGTTATTCCCTGTACTATGGCTAGCGTGGCTGCCTTCGCTGGAGGAACAGCCCGAAGTTTGCTGGAAAGAGCAGCCGACGTTATGCTGAAAGAAAAAACACCTTTGATAATAGTTCCGCGGGAGACCCCTTTAAGTTCTATTCATTTGCGCAATATGTTAACATTGGCTGATGCGGGAGCCCATATTGTCCCGGCTATGCCCGCTTTTTATGCGGCTCCTAAAACTATTAATGATTTGGTAGATTTTATAGTTGGTAAGGTATTGGATGCCATAGGCCTAGAGCATGAGCTTTTTAAGCGTTATGGATAGCTTTTTAGATAGTATAGTAAACTCCATGGAGAACCTTTATAATAATGTAGTAATGCCTGAGTAAGGGGACGATTATGGGGGATTTCGATTTATTTAAATTAATACGTGATGAGATGGAAATAGTTGAAGCCCGTCTATATGAGAACGTGGATACGCCGGAAACTTTACTGTATGAAGCATCAACTCATCTTATTAAGGCTGGAGGTAAACGGATGCGCCCTGGCTTTGCCCTATTGGCAGCGCGAATGTACCAGGATGACATTAGCTATGCCATTCCCTTAGCAACAGCTTTGGAATTGGTTCATATGGCAACCTTGGTCCACGATGATGTTATCGATAATTCATCCATTCGCCGGGGCACAGGAACAGTGAAATGCTTATGGGGCAACCGGATATCAATTTATGCGGGCAACTTTGTATTTGCCAAGGCTTTGGCGATTATTGCTGAATACAAACGCAGTGATATTCTAGAAGTAATCGCTGATGCCAGCATGAAAATATGCGAAGGCGAAATTGTGCAGATGCTCAGCTGCTACAATGTGAATCTGGGCTTAAAAAACTACTTGCGGCGTATAGAGCGTAAAACAGCCCTGCTCATCTCACTTAGCTGTCAGGTAGGAGCTATGCTGTCTACGTCGGATAGCCGGCAGATCGAGGCATTAAGAAGATATGGTTATGATCTGGGTTTGGCTTTTCAGATAACTGATGATATCCTGGATTTTGTTGCTGATGAAGAGACTCTGGGTAAGCCCATCGGTAGCGATATACGGCAAGGTGTTATTACTCTACCTGCTTTATACGCTTTGCACCATGATGAACACCGGGATGAGCTAGCCCGCCTATTATCTTCACCGCAGGAATGCCAGCAAAGTACTGAGCATATTATTGACATGGTGTGCGAGTCTGATGGCATTGAATACGCGTACTCAGTGAGTCAGCATTATGCTAACCGATCAAAACGCCATCTAGAATTGTTGCCGGACACACCTGTTAAAGAAACACTGCGTGAACTGGCCGATTTCATTTTGGCAAGAGATTACTGATCGGGGGATAGAAAAGATGGCACTAAGAGATATGACAGATGAACAAAAACAGACTATTATTGAACATCTGGAAGAACTACGCAAATCTCTGGTTATTAGTGTTATTGCTATTGTCATCGCGGCCATAGGCTCATTTTATTTTAGCGAAGAAATTTTATCCATTATTATTTCCCCCCTGACATCCTTAAATGAGAACCTAATCGTTACCGGTGTAACGGAAGCTTTTTTTGTAAAGCTTAAACTTGCTTTTTTGGCAGGGTTCATAATAGCATTTCCCGTGGTGGTATGGGCTATCTGGAGATTTTTCAAACCTGCATTATATCCTCATGAAAGAAAGTATATTTACACGTTATTTCCTATTAGTATTATTCTGTTTACAGTAGGAGTACTTTTTGCTTACTTTGGTATTTTGCGTTTAGTATTGAATTTCTTTATCTATATTGCCGGTGAAAATCTGGAAACCATGTTTAAGGTAGATCAATATGTTTCATTCGTAATGGCTTTTACCATCCCCTTTGGTTTAGTATTCGAACTTCCCGTTGTGGTGTTTTTCTTATCGAAGCTAGGAATTATTAATTATGAAATGCTGTCCAAGAACCGAAAGTATGCGTTATTGATAATTGTTATTCTGGCAGCAGCCCTTACCCCTGGTCCTGATCCCGTGTCCCAGATGTCCATGGCTATACCGGTTTATTTACTATATGAAGTTAGCATTTGGGTGTCCAAGTTTGCGCGTTCTGGTCGCCATCGCGGAAAAAACGATTCCTAAGAAGATTCCAGTTGAGAATAACGGTTTTCACTAGCTTGGTGGTGTCTGATAAGCCTTGCATTGCTTTACAAAGTAGGCGCCTTTTGTCATAATAACTAATATCAAGATCAGCTAAACTCCACAACAGTAGTTAAGCTGCCCCAAAGGAGGAGTCTTGTTTTGTTTGGCTTAATTGGTAATTTCGGACCTTGGGAACTTGCTCTGATATTGATAATCGTGTTGATTATTGTTGGCCCAGGAAAACTTCCCCAGGTGGGGCAATCCTTGGGAAAAGCTATACAGAGTTTCCGAAAAGCAAAAGAAGACGAACTGGATGAATTAGAAGAAAAGACAGAAAAGTAGACTGGGTCTGACTTCAGACCTTTTTTTTAACATGCAGGAGGATGGGGCGTGGCAGATTTATTCCCAATATTTGTTGCTATGAACAATCAACGTTGTGTGGTGGTGGGTGGAGGCCAGGTCGCTGAGCGGAAAGTAGAGAATTTATTGGAATATTCTGTGCATATTGACGTAATTAGTCCGGAAGCCACTCCTAAATTGCAGAATTGGGCAGAAAAACATTTGATTAATTGGATTGCCAGGGGTTTTCAACCCACTGATATTCAAGAAGCTTTTTTGGTTTTTGCCGCTACCGATGATCCAAGAGTAAATCGTAAAGTCGCTGGTCTTTGTCAGGAGAAAGGAATTCTAGTTAATGCGGTTGATGATCCCGCTTATTGCGATTTTTACATTCCCTCTACCATTCGCCGTAATTCATTGGTTTTAGCAATATCAACTGAAGGCAAAAGTCCAGCCTATGCCAAAAGACTGCGTAAGCAGTTGGAGGAGAGCATAACCGACCTGCATGGCAAATTCGTGGATTTGTTAGGGGAACAAAGAGAACTGGTGAAGCAAAGGGTTCCCGACATTGAAACCAGGCGGGCCATTTTTGAAGCCCTAGCTAATTTGGATATTCTTGATTTAATAGCTCAAGGTGACGACGAACAGATAAGGGAGCGGATGGAAGAATGTATGTCCTTGTGGCAGGAGTAAACCACAAGACGGCTCCGGTTGAAATAAGAGAAAAGTTTTCAATCTCTGGGCCTGCATTGCAGGAAGCTTATGCTTCATTAAGCAAATGCAGTGGGGTTGAAGGAACAGTAATACTTCACACCTGTAATCGAACGGAAATTTATGCTACCACTAGAAACATTGAGGCTGGCACCAAGGATTTGGAAAACTTTCTAAGAGGGTATTCTGGGCTTGGTTATCATGAATTAAAAAAATATTTGTATCAGCCTAATTGTTATGATGCGATTAGTCATATCTTTAAGGTATCATCCGGGCTCGATTCTATGGTTTTAGGAGAAAACCAGATTCTGGGTCAGGTTAAGGAGGCCTACCTAGAGGCTATAGAAACGGGTGCATCCGACGGGGTCTTGAATGCTCTTTTTCAAAAGGCCATATACGTGGGTAAAAGAGTTCGTACGGAAACCGAACTGGATAAGTATCCTACCTCCATCAGTGCCGCAGCCGTAGAATTAGCTAGACGAAGCCTAGGTGATTTACAAGACAAGACGGTTATGGTGGTGGGTGCAGGAGAAATGAGTGAACTAGCTACCCGCTACCTTATGCATAATGGAGTCCGGTCGGTTATAGTATCGAACCGCTCCTATGATAAGGCATTATCACTGGCTGATTCGCTGCAGGGAAGAGCGATTCGCCTCGATGATCTTCCTGGCGAACTTCCGCAAACCGATATAGTTATATCCTGTACAGCAGCAGCCCATTATGTAATAAATACTGAAAACTGTGATGATAGTCTGAGAAAACGCCAGGGACGGCCTATTATTCTGATTGATATTGCAGTCCCTCGCGATATCGATCCAGCTTTGGGCAACATCCCGGGAGTTCATTTGTACGATATAGACGATCTACAAGGAGTAGTTGATGCCAATTATCTGGAACGGCAGAGGGCATCCAGGCAAGCAGAAAAAATTATCGCTGAGGAGCTGGAAAAGTTTAATCAATGGCTGGGTACTCTATATGTTGTACCGGTAATAACTGCCTTAAAATCCCAGGCTGAGGCCATAAAAATGCAGGAACTAAATAAAGCCATGAACCGTCTGGGGAAAATATCTGCTCATCAACAAAAGGTTTTGGGATCTATGGCCAATTCCATAGTCAACCAGCTGTTACACCGTCCAGTGGTAACCTTAAAGGAAATGGCAGTGAGCAATGATGGACACCTCTATGCGGAAGTGGTGAAAAAACTATTTGACCTAGAGATTGAACACGAGGAGACATTCATTGATGGAACGATTGAGACTAGGAACCAGAGGTAGTAAGCTGGCTCAGTGGCAGGCGCAAGCTGTAGCTGAACGGCTTAAAGCTTGCCATCCTGGTTTACAGGTCGAAATAGTGATTATAAAAACAGTAGGAGATAAGATTCTGGATGTAGCTCTGTCCCGCATCGGAGACAAAGGATTATTTACCAAGGAACTAGAAAAGGCGCTGCTTGAGGGTGATATAGACATCGCGGTTCACAGTCTTAAGGATTTGCCTTCCCAGTTGGGGGAAGGATTGAGACTGTCTGCGGTTCTTCATAGAGAACATCCCGGTGACGTGCTGATTAGCAGACGAGGAGTCAAATACCATGAAATTCCGGCTGGAGGTGTTTTGGGAACATCCAGCTTGCGTAGGACTGCCCAGATCAAAGCCCTGCGTCCAGACTTGCAGGTAGTTGATATTAGAGGCAATGTGGAAACGCGGATAAAAAAAATGGAAGAACAGAACCTGGACGGAATCATTCTGGCTTATGCCGGGGTAAAAAGATTAGGCTTAGAACACCTAATTACTGAACAACTGAGCTTTGATACTATGCTTCCTGCTACAGGCCAAGGAGCAATTGCTATTGAAACCCGCGACCCTGATCCGCAGATAGATAACTTGCTAGCTCCTATCAATCATATGGAAACCTTCATAGAAATACAGGCGGAACGTGCTTTTTTGGGTAAGATGGAAGGAGGATGTCAGGTTCCCATCGGTTCTCTGGCTAAATACAAAGGGAGTGTTATAGAACTGAAGGGCCTGGTAGCCTCATTGGATGGAAGCAAGATAATACGTGATTCTATGATAGGCTCCAGCCAAGACCCGCTCCAGCTAGGCGTTGCTTTGGCTGAGCAGATGCTGGGAGCAGGAGCTGAAAATATTCTCAACTCCATAAGGACCATGGAGGATTAATTTAATGAAGAAAAAAGGTGTAGTTTACCTAATCGGTGCGGGGCCGGGAGACCCTGGCCTGTTTACTCTAAAAGGACAGCGTATCCTGCAACAAGCAGATGTTATCATCTACGACCGTCTGGTGGGGGACACTCTACTGAATATGGCCAGAAGTGATGCCGAGAAAATTTATGTAGGCAAAGCCTCAGGCCGCCATGCTCTTTCCCAGGAGCAGATCAACCAACTACTGGTGGAAAAGGCCTCCCAGGGTTTGATAGTGGCCCGCTTAAAAGGGGGGGATCCCTTTTTATACGGGCGGGGAGGAGAAGAGGCGCAGTATGTACGCCAGCATGGCTTGGATTTTGAAGTAGTACCTGGAGTGACTTCAGCCATTGCTGTACCAGCTTATGCTGGGATACCGGTAACCCACCGTGATATGACCTCCAGTTTTGCTGTCATTACCGGCCACGAAAAACCTGGTAAAAAAGAAAGCTCTATTCGCTGGGAACATATAGCCCCTGGTATCGGAACCTTGGTTTTTCTCATGGGGGTAGAAAACTTACCCTTCATTTGTCAGAATTTGATCAGTCATGGCCGGGATCCCCAAACCCCGGTAGCTTTGATTCGCTGGGGAACGCTACCGGAGCAGGAGGTTTTAGCTGGTACCCTGGATAATATAGTCGATTTGGTGCGGGAACATGATTTTCAGCCTCCCGCTGTTATAGTGGTAGGTGAAGTGGTCCAACTGCGTGCGGAATTGAGCTGGGTTGAGAACAAACCCTTATGGGGCAAACGAATTGTGGTAACCCGT
The DNA here is from genome assembly GCA_003444615.1 of Syntrophomonas sp. Lineage (GTDB taxonomy): Bacteria > Bacillota > Syntrophomonadia > Syntrophomonadales > Syntrophomonadaceae > DTU018. Next base: position 1,845 of record DLUN01000136.1, on the reverse strand, counting down.
TCCCGAGCCCAGGCTAGTCAGCTGGTGGATAGGATTGTAGATTTAGGAGGAGAAGCTATTGAATTCCCGGCTATTGAGATAAAAAAGGAAGCCAATCTCAGTGGATTGCATAATGCTTTAAGTCATCTGGACAGTTACGACTGGCTGGTGTTTACTAGTGTAAATGCGGTAGATATTTTCTTTGAGGAACTGATAGGATGCGGATATGATATCCGTGATTTAAAGGGGATTAAGCTGGCAGCTATCGGGCCAGCGACCCAGGAGCAACTGACCCGAAGAGGATTAAAAGTAGAAGTTGTTCCTGAGGAGTATCGAGCAGAAGGAATCATCAGGGCTCTGCTTTCCCTGAGTAAACCGGGACAGTGGGTACTGCTGCCCCGGGCTCGAGGAGCCCGGACTATTTTGCCCGATGAGCTGAAAAAGGCGGGGCGGCACGTAAATGAAGTTTTTCTATACGAAGCGATAACGTCTTTATCGGTGAGCCAGAAAACTTTGGAAAATATTAAACAGGGATTAATGGATTATTTGACTTTTACCAGTTCGTCAACGGTACATAACTTTGTTAAAATCGTGGGCAGAGAGAATATAGCACGAATTAATCATAATACTAAGGTAGCCTGTATTGGGCCTATTACGGCTGATACAGCACGACAATACGGGTTTACTGTAGACATACATGCCTCTGAATATACTATCCAGGGTTTGGTTGAGGCTCTCGTAGAGGAGAGCAAAGCTAGCAGGGAGGACTAATACTATGATTGGATGCACCAAATTATTGTGTGGTACAGCCACAGTATCTGATGTTATAAAGCACAGTTCCATTGAAGGGGAAGTGCCCCCGGAGCTGCTGCAGTTTTCCAACCAGAATCGGCCGTTAGTAGTATGGAACATGACCAACCGCTGTAACTTACGTTGCCGGCACTGTTATATTAGTGCGGAAGACCGCCGGTATCAAGACGAACTGACTACTGATGAAGCAAAAGCCTTTATAACTGATCTGGCCAATATGAAAGCACCGGTTTTGTTGTTCTCCGGAGGGGAGCCTCTGATACGCAAGGATATTTTTGAATTGGGCAGAATGGCGGCTGATCTAGGTCTGCGACCAGTCATCTCCAGCAATGGCACGCTGATAGATCAGAACATAGCCCGGCAGATCAAAGAGGCGGGTTTTCAATATGTGGGCATAAGCATTGATGGAAAACCTTCTACCCATGATGAGTTTCGCAATATGCCCGGAGCGTTTGCCGCAGCCTTAAAAGGCATTCACGCTTGCATGAGTGAAGGGATTAAAACCGGGATCAGGTTTACTGTTAATCGCTATAATCAAGCCGATTTGCCGGAGATACTGGATATTGTGGAGAAAGAGAATATACCTCGTTTCTGTATGTATCACCTAGTATATGCAGGCCGGGGAGCAGAAATGGCTGATATGGACACCAGTCTGGAAGAAACCAGGCAAATCTTGGATTTCTTAAGCCAACGCACTATAGATCTGCACCAAAGAGGCGTACAGGTTGAGATACTGACCACGGATAACCATGCCGACGGTATATACCTATTGAACCGTATTCGTAAGCAGGAGCCGGATAGGGCAGAGGAAATAATTAACTTATTAGAGATGCATGGGGGATGTTCGGCAGGAACCAAGTTTGCCAATGTTGATCCCCGTGGCAATGTGCACCCCTGTCAGTTTTGGCAGGACTACACAGTAGGTAATGTGCGGGAAAGGCCTTTTTCGGAAATCTGGAATTCCGATGATGAGCTGATGGTTATGCTGCGGGAAAAGGAAAAGCATGTTAAAGGGCGTTGTGGTGAATGTACTTATACTGTCTCTTATACACATCT